>DTWI01000082.1 GCA_012963075.1 Fidelibacterota bacterium | reverse complement strand
ATCTAAAAAAAGGAGAAATTGTTGGATTACTTGGTCCAAATGGTGCTGGTAAGACAACTACATTCTATATGATTACTGGAATGATTAGACCTTCTTCTGGAAAAATATTTTTTGATGATGATAATATTACTAATGCACCTATGTACCAACGAGCAAGAATGGGTATAGGTTATTTAGCACAAGAACCTTCCATCTTTGCCAAGCTAACAGTAGAAAATAATTTAAGAATAGTTTTAGAAAATATTCTTCCATCTATTCAAGAACAAACCAAATTAATCGATAAATTGCTTGTACAATTTAATATTGATCATCTTAGAGAAAATTTAGGTGGGAGTTTATCTGGCGGTGAAAGAAGAAGAGTAGAAATATGTCGAACTCTTGCATTAAAACCAGATTTTATTTTGTTAGATGAGCCATTTGCAGGTGTTGATCCCATAGCTGTTGAGGATATTCAACAGGTTATTACTTCGCTTAAAGAACAAAATATTGGTGTATTAATCACAGATCACAATGTAAGAGAAACTTTATCTATTACTGATAGATCATATTTATTATATAGTGGTAAAATTTTAAAATCTGGTAATGCAGAAACACTAGCTAATGATGAAGAGGTTCGAAAGCTATACCTTGGTAAAAAATTTAGGCTTAATTAATGAATAAAATTTCTACAAAGATCCGACAAAAACAGTCGATTATTCCTCAACAAATATTACAATCTCGTTTTTTAGAGCTATCACTTACTGATATTGAAGAAGAATTACAAAATGAAATTGAAAAAAATCCAGTTTTAGTTGAAAGAGATTTAGAAGATTTTAGAGCTAAGAATACACAAGAATATCAATTAGATAACCAAGAAAATTATGATTTATTTCTATCAAATCTACCTGAAGATATAGATGTTATAGGTAGTTTAATCAAACAAGTTGAAGAATCAGAAATGGATAGCAAAGAAAAAGATATTGCTAAACAAATTATATTTAATGTGGATGAAACTGGATTTTTAGACACTGAAATTGAATTAATTGCCGATAATTGTCATGCAGATTTGAGTGAAGTAAATAAAGTTTTACATCTTGTAAAGAAATTCGCTCCTCAAGGAGTTGGTTGTAGTGGTGTGCAGGAATATCTTGCTTTACAAATTGATGATAATGATTTTTTTGCTCAGGAAATAATTACAAAATATTTTGACAAATTTTTAAACCAAAATTTTTCAGAAATTAAATCAAACTTAGTATGTTCAGATGTTGAATTTGATGATGCACTAAAAATTATCTCCTCTAAAAATCTTTCTCCAATCATTATGAGTAATGATTCTGATCAAATTATTCCTGATCTTATTATTAGAATGAAAGACAATAAATGGATTATTTTGGTAAATGATAAAAATCTAAATCGATTTAAAATTGCTAATGACTATTTGAGTGAAGCAATGACACAAAAATTTTCAGATAAAGAGAAAAAATTTATTAAAGAACATACTGATAGTGCTCAAAATTTATTAGATACAATTATGTTTAGATCTCACACACTTAAAAATGTGATGAATGAAATTATTGGTTTTCAAAATGCTTATTTATCTGAAAATCAAGATTATCCTAACCCGCTTCGTTTGGAAGATATTGCAACCAAGTTAGATATGGATATATCCAGTATTAGTAGAGTAGTTAAAAATAAGTATGTTGATACCCCTTTGGGTATTATAAGTTTGAAAAGTTTCTTTAGCAGTAAGATTATTAAAGATTCTGGTGAAGTTATTGGGACAAGAGAACTAAAAGATACTATAAAAGATTTAATTCAATCAGAAGATAATAGTCATCCATTTTCTGATTTAGAAATATCTAATCTTTTAAAGAAAAAAGATATTTCTATTGCTAGAAGAACGGTAGCTAAGTATAGAGAATCAATGAATATCCCTAATGTAAACAAGAGACAGGTAAAATGAACATTAGACATTGTATTAAGGTAGATGATTTTTCTAAAGAAGAAATTTTGAATTTATTTAATCTAGCTTCCGATTTAAAATCAAAATACAGAAATAAAGAAGAATTCAAGCCATTCAATAACCATTCTTTAGCAATGATATTTGCTAAACCTTCAGCAAGAACAAGGGTGTCTTTTGAAACAGGATTTTCTTGGATGGGAGGACATGCAATTTATTTAGCTCCCCAAGATATCGGATTGGGCAAAAGAGAAAGTGCCGCCGATTTAGCACAACTATTTAGTCGCTACAATGATATGATTATGGCCAGAGTATTTAATCATCAAGATATGTTAGATTTTGAAAAACATGCTACAGTTCCTGTCATTAATGGATTAACTGATTACAATCATCCATGTCAGATATTGGCTGATATCTTTACAGTATGGGAACAAAAAAAAGATTCTTTTGATAATCTGAAGATAGTGTATCTAGGAGATGGAAATAATATTGTTAATTCTTGGATTAGACTTGCTAT
>DTWI01000081.1 GCA_012963075.1 Fidelibacterota bacterium | reverse complement strand
GTAATTTCCTGTATGAAACGTCTCTGGGTCATATAAAGGAGAATAAAATGAGTAAAAAACCAACACCGATTATTGGAAAAAACTTTGATGTATTTCTATCAGGTCTTGAAGATTCAAATCAATTTAATCTACAACAAGCAAGGTTAATTCCATTTTATAAACCGGGAGATGAGATGGCATTAACATCCATTTTATTGTCGGGATTAAGATTGATTAAGGAGTTCAAAAAGACCGTATTTAAAACCATTAATTTAAATGGTAGTGGGAAAGTCCACATCTTCAGTGAAGTTGAATTTACTTTATTTAATAAGAGACGAGTTGATGGGTTAATTCTTGTTGAAAGAGGTAAAAAGATAATTGATGGTGTTATTATTGAGGTTAAGAATAAAAATAATGAATTAGACCCAATCCAAATAGCAAACTATGTCCAAATAGCAAAAGCATATAAAATTCCTAAAATTCTTACAATCTCAAATCAATTTGTTAATTTTCCAACGCAATCACCTGTTAGTGTAAAAACACCCAAATCTGTATCCTTATATCACTTTTCTTGGTCTTATCTATTAACAATAGCTCATATTCTTTTGATTGACAATAAAACAAATATTTCTGATGAAGACCAAGTTGAGATAATGAAGGAAATTGTTAATTATTTTGAATCACCAAAGTCTGGTATTTTAGGATTTACCCAAATGAAATCTGGCTGGGTTAATGTGGCTCAAAAAATTAATGCGGGTGCTTCACTTAAGATAAATGATACAGATGTAGATGAAACTGTTTCCAGTTGGCTTGAAGAAGAAAGAGATATGGCTCTAATATTAAGCAGGCAACTTGGTCTGATGGTTAAATCAGGTATTAAAAAGTATAAAACAGACATTAAAGCAAGAATTAACAATGAAAAGAAATATCTTGTCAAAAACAAATATGTTGAAGCGAATCTACAGATAGATGGTGCTGTATCAGATATAGTTGTTAGGAGCAATTTTGGAAGAAAAAATGTTGTTTACTCGGTTTCAGTAAAACCACCTGAAGATAGAAAAACAAGACCACAAATAACATGGCTTAAAAACCAAATCTTAAAATGTGAGAGGAAGAATCCAGAACTTTACAATGGTATCAAAAATGGATTAATGTTTGATATCTCATTAAAATTTGTAAGCAAACCTCTTCGAGTTCCTATTAATGATATTGAAGATGCACATGAAAAATTGTATGGGCGAGAAATCAAAAACTTTAATGTGATATATGTTAATTATTTAGGTAAAAAATTCGAGAGTAGAAAACTATTTGTTACGAATCTTGAACGTGGATTAATTAATTTTTACGAAATAATTGTTCAGCATTTGAAAAATTGGGAAAAACCAGCTCCAAAGCTTAAATCTGCAGAACTTCAAGATTAAATAAAACGCCTCTGGCTCAAATAAAGGAGAATAAAATGAAAATATCTATTTCTTTAAAAACTTCACTTATAATGCAAGGTTCGTTTGTTGTAAGTCTCCTTCCAGTGGATATATTATTAGGTCTCTGGAGGGAATATCGATGGTGGCACTTATCTCCACCAGAGGATGTAATGTCAAACTATATTGTTTTTGTTGTGGGCATATATATACTCTTATGGGCATTGACCTATGAAGACTTATTCAAAAATAAGGACGATTAGTTCTCTTAAAACAAAAGTATAATACTATCTAACCTCTCCCCACTCAACCCTAAAATTC
>DTWI01000080.1 GCA_012963075.1 Fidelibacterota bacterium | reverse complement strand
TCTTATGGAAGAGCTCTACAGCAACCTGCATTAAAAGCATGGGCTGGAAAAGAAGAAAATGCACAAGCTACACAAGATAGATTGCTTCAAAGAACAGAAGCAAACAGTTTAGCAACTACTGCTAGTCCATAGACTGAAAAACCATTAGCGGTTCTGAACATTCTATGATAAATGATGTTCCTAATGATTTATTTCTAATCGCTTTAGATGATGGTACCAATTTATATGAATCAAGAGGATATTCTAGATTTGTTGATGAAACAATGCTATGATTTTGTAAAGTGATTAGACTAACTGTCTGTCCAAAAAAAGAATCAAATTCATTTTTTCCTATACATGGCGTAATAATAGAATAATCTGTATAAATTACGCATTGTATTTTGTCAACAAACTCATTAATGGTAAAAAAATTTCCTAAAAAATGATCTTCACTTTTTCCTGATATTCCAAAAATTGATAAAGATAAATAATTGTTGTCAGTACACCATTCTAACGCTTTTTCTAAATCAGTTTTTGATTGATCTGAAATATTAATAGCATGTTCAATGCTGTCTTGAGTAGTAGAATCGATTGAGTCCAAGTCTCCTACTACATAATGTGGAGTAATATTATTTTTTAATAAGGAATTTGCAGCACCATCGGTAGCAATGATTATTTCAGAAGATCTAATTTTATTAACAATATTAGAATTTTTGGGAAACGTTCCATTGACAACTAAGGAAACCATCGTTTTAGATGTTAACCTAGTCTATCAGCAACAAAATCCCAATTGATCAGATTATCTAACACTGCTTTGACGTAATCAGGTCTTACATTCTTATAATCTAGATAATAGGCATGTTCCCATACATCAATCCCCATCAGTGCATGTTCACCATGTGCTAGGGGATTTTCAGCATTTGGAAGACCGCGTAGTTCTAACTTTCCGTCTTTGTCAACTAACCAAGCCCATCCGCTACCAAATACTCCAACAGCTTGTTGAACAAAGTTGGCTTTAAACGTATCAAGATCACCAAACGCTTCATTAATTTTTTCTAGTAATTTTCCTTGAGGAACATTACTCCCTCCTGGTGCCATTTGTTCCCAATATAAAATATGATTCCATGCTTGGCCTGCATTGTTAAAAACTTTTTTATTGCCATCTTGAAAACTTTCAATGACCACTTGGTCTAATTCCATGTCCATGAATTTGGTACCATCGGCAAAATTGTTTAACATATTAAAATAAGCCTGATGATGTTTCCCATAATGCAAATCAATTGTATCAGATGAAATAGTAGGTGCTAAGTCTGATGCACCATAGGGTAATGCTGGTAGTACAAATTTCTGTGAATCGCTCATAAAAACTCCTATAAATTGTTTTAAATGTTTTAAATTGTGAATGAATTTAAAGACTTTCAATTTAACATAAGAGAAAATTATGATTCAAATCAAATTAGGCGATCAGACAGTAGATCTTTCTGGACAGTTACCAAGAGTAGGAAGTCAAGCACCTGACTTTTTATTAGCAGATAATGAATTGGTCAATATGACTTTAAAAGATTTTGAAGGAAAACGATTGGTATTAAACATTTTTCCTTCTGTTAGTACCCCAGTATGTTCAGCTTCGGCTCATAAATTTAATGAACTAGCTAGCCAAATGGACAACACAACAGTAATCTGTATATCTAAAGATTTAGCGTTTAATCAAAAACAATTTTGTATTGCCAACAATTTAGAGAATGTTCTTTTTCTTTCTGATATGCGTAATGACGCCTTCGCAAACGATTATGGTATTTTACATCTCAATGGAAAGTTCCAAGGATTGCTAGCTAGAGCTGTTGTAATCATTAATAGCGATGGTACAATTGGTTATACGCAATTGATTGAACAAACAGGACATGAACCAGATTATGATGCTGTACTAGATGCACTTACTTAGCGACTAGAACAGGACAATTACACTGTGCAGTAATACTGATTGGGTTGCTACCAAAAAAATATTTTGTTATTGGATTTTTTGGAGATACTCCAAGCATTATTATGCTATCATCTCCTGCATTTTCAACAATTCTTTTAACAACATTTCCTTCAAGAATAGTTGCAGTATTTTTAATACCAGCATTAGAGAATTTTTCTTCAGTTCTTTCTAATATTTTCTTAAGCGTGTTATCAGAAGATTTATTTTCAAGTACAGTAACAATTTCTACAAACAATTTGTTGGATTTTGCAAATTGTTCAGCAATTTCAATTGCTTTATTTGATCC
>DTWI01000079.1 GCA_012963075.1 Fidelibacterota bacterium | reverse complement strand
GGCGCTCCTTTCAGCTATAGTCGGGTTTTTAGTTTTGCCTTTGAGCTCAAATTACCCAGGATGGGCTGAGTTTATAGATCCTGAACATCACTTTGAGATTAATGGATGGCTTATGGCTATTTCTATAGCATTGACTATCTTAGGTTTATTCACAGGGTGGCTTATTTACATACGGAAATCAATTTCGCCTAAGCAAATAATTCAAATAAGTCCTGGCCTTTATCAGATTATCTTAAACAAATATTATATTGATGAATTTTACCAATGGATTATCGATAGGATTGTTTTAGTAATCGGGCGTTTTATAGCTTTATTCGACCGAGTGGTAATTAATGATACCGCGGTCGACGGTTTAGCCATTTCAATCTATTTATCGGCCTTAAAAACCCGTGTTTTCCAAACCGGATACCTTTTTACTTATGGTAGCGCAATGGTTCTTGGGGCTAGTGGTTTAGCTGTAGTTTGGTGGATATTACTTGATTAACGTTTTTATCATGTCAAGCTATATATGAATACATTCGATTCTTGGCTACTATTTATAATTATTTTGATACCCTTCGCCGGGGCTATATTCATCATCTTTATACCAAAGGAACAAAAATCTTTTATTCATTGGACAGCTACTACTCTTGGTTTAATCACAATGGTGTTATCCATCTATTCCTTCGCTGCCTACAGTCATACAGAAGGAGGATTTCAGTTTAATAATAGTTGGGTATGGATGGAACTCCCGGGAAGCTGGTTATTTGGTCACCGGGCAATTGAATTGAATTTGGGTGTAGATGGGATCTCAGCACCTATGATTATGCTCACTGGAATTGTGATGTTCACAGGAATCTTGGCTTCCAGATCTGTATCTGAAAGACCAAAAGAGTTTTTTGTACTCTACCTGCTATTGATTGCAGGTGTATTCGGTGTATTTTGTTCATTAGACCTATTTTTCTTGTTCTTCTTTTACGAACTCAGTGTTTTGCCTATGTATCTGTTAATAGGAATATGGGGTAGTAGCACTGACTTCAAAACATTCATCCGCACCAAAGAGTACGGGGCAATGAAGCTTATGCTTTATCTGGTAGCCGGAAGTGTACTAATTTGGATATCTATACTAGCAATATTTGCCGAAGCGGGATTAGGCACTTTCGGTATTCCTGCTTTAGCCAATATAGAATTTAGTACTACTTTTCAGTTAATCATTTTTCCTTTAGTTGCTTTGGGCTTCGGTATTCTTGCCGGTCTCTGGCCTTTTCATACCTGGTCACCTGATGGGCACGTAGCGGCTCCAACGGCTGTCAGTATGGTGCATGCTGGTGTACTTATGAAGTTAGGTGCTTATGGCATCATTCGGGTGGGTATGTTTTTATTGCCTACCGGTGCAGAACAATGGGCTCCAGTATTACTAGGACTAGGCACAATAAATGTGATATATGGAGCATTATCTGCTTTAGGTCAAAGAGACTTGAAATATGTAGTCGGATATTCATCTGTAAGTCACATGGGATATGTACTAATGGGGATAGCTACTTTGAACATAATCGGTGTCACTGGAGCAGTGTTACAAATGTTTTCCCATGGAATTATGACTGCTCTATTTTTCCTTGTTGTAGGTATCATTTACGAACGAACAAACACTCGTGATATTGGTGCTTTGGAAGGTATTGCAAAACATATGGGATGGGTTGCAGTCTTGTTTGTG
>DTWI01000078.1 GCA_012963075.1 Fidelibacterota bacterium | reverse complement strand
GTTGATTGTGCAAATACGATAGACAGAATTAAGAATACAATACTATATTTTCTCAATTTAATTCCTTTAATCCAGTCGCTAATCGCTTAATACACACCTCTTTTCCAAGCAAAACCATTGTATCAAAAATACCAGGACCGTAGGTAAACCCAGATAAAACAAATCGAACAGGTTGGATAAGTTTTCCTAGAGATAAATTATGCTGATTCATTAGATTCTCAAAAACAGATTCTAATGTTTTTTTATCCCAATTATTTTCAATGGTTAATGCATTTAATAAGTCATCTACAATTTTTCTGGATGAATCATTCCAAATTGTATTTTTGACATCTGTATCATAAGAAATTTGACTGCTAAAGAATACTTCTGAACTCTCAATTAAATCTATCAATGTTTTTGATCGTTCTTTTGTTAATTTTAAGACATTTTTTTTATAACTACTTGCCTGACCTGTAGCCCAATCTGGTTTTAATTTTTCAATCTCTGTGATAGCAGTATCGATACTAGCATTTGCCATATGTTGACCAGAAATCCACAATAACTTCTTCTCGTCAAATATTGCAGATTTCTTTTGAACTTGTTCCAGATTAAATCCATCGATTAAACCATCAAGGTTAAAAATCTCTTGATCAGAGTCTGGATTCCATCCCAACAAAGAAAGATAATTAAGAATTGCCTCTGGCATATATCCTTTATCACGATATTCTTGAACATTGGTTGCTGTATGTCGCTTACTTAATCGTTTCTTATCAGATCCCAAAATCATAGGTAAGTGGGCAAATGTAGGCACATTGAATCCAAGTGCTTGATAAACAAGTATTTGTTTAGGTGTATTTGATAGGTGATCATCGCCTCTAATAACATGGGTAATATTCATATCACAATCATCAATAGTAACTACGAAATTATAGGTAGGTAACCCATTTGATCTTGCGATGATGAAATCGTCTAAATCACTATTGTTTACTTTAATCTTTCCATACACCAAATCATCAAACTCTGTGGTCCCTTCAGGAATCTTTAATCGCACAGTAAATGGTTTATTTTGATTAATTAATTCTTGTTGTTGTTCCGATGTATAATTACGATAGGTTTTTGGAACACGAAATATTGCTTTCTTCTGTTCTGCTTCTGTCCGAAGTGTATCAAGTTCTTCTTTTGTTAAAAAACATCGATATGCTGTCCCATCATCCAACATTGAACTGACAACAGATTGGTGACGATCAAGATTGGAAGACTGATATATAATATCGTCGTCCCATGATAACCCTAACCATTGTAATGCATCGGATATTTGGTCTATATATTTTTTTTGAGAACGTTCTGTATCGGTATCTTCAATACGTAACAAAAATGTTCCCTTATGTTGTTTGGCATATAGCCAGTTAAAAAGAGCAGTCCTAGCGCCTCCAATATGTAAATATCCTGTTGGACTAGGAGCAAATCTGACAATAGGTTTGTTCATTGCGGAGGCGAGAGGATTCGAACCTCTGAAGGACTTGCGCCC
>DTWI01000077.1 GCA_012963075.1 Fidelibacterota bacterium | reverse complement strand
TATTGCTGGAAACCCAGACAAGAAATTTCTACCTACAAGACATCATAGTTCTGTTTCTTTGTCACCTGAAAACTTTCGTTACATAAAACCAAAACTCTTAGTAAAAGAAAATGATTTTGTACAATTAGGTGATCCCATCTTCTTTGATAAATTGAATCCAGAAATTAAATGGCCAGCTATTGCTTCTGGCAAAATATTTAAAATTGTTTATGGAGATAGACGTGTTATTAAGGAAATCATTTTTGAAGTGAATGATAACAAGGAAAAATCTCTCCAACCAAACTCTCCAGATGGATTATCTTCAAAAGAAGGAGTAATAAATTATTTATTAGAAAAAAATATGTGGCCATTTTTAAGACAAAGACCATTCAATAAAGTGGCAAATCCTTCTGATAATCCAAAATCAATTATTATCAGTCTTGTTAATACAGCTCCATTAGCGATTAATCATCATTTTACTTTATCAGATCAGCAAGAATATATTGTTAGTGCTCTAAAACATTTAAAAGAATTAACCGATGGGAAGCTATTCCTTATTGTTAGGCCGGGGGAATTTACTTATCTATCTGATTTGGAATATATCGATTTGGTAGAAGTAGAAGGACCTCATCCTGCTGGAAACATTGGTGTTGTTCTTAATCATATTCAACCAATTAATAACAAAGATATTATTTGGACAGTAGAAGGACACCATCTTCCTATCCTTGGTAAAATATTTTCTAATGGTATTTTTGATCCTTCAATAACAATTAATATAGCGGGTCCTTGTGTAAAAAAACCAAGTTATATAAAAACAAGATTAGGTTGCCCAGTAGATATTTACTGTCAAGATAATCTCACAACAGATGATGTTAGAATTATTTCTGGAAATGTTTTAACAGGGAGAGAAATAAATTTGGATGGGTATACAAATTTTTATGATTCATCCATCTCCATCATTGAAAAATCATTTGAAAGATCATTCATGGGATGGTTACATCCAGGAGGGTCATCTAAGTATAGCATTTTTAATGCTTATATTGGTGACAATAAAAAACCTTATAGGTTTACTACACTTCGGAATGGAAGTAAAAGGGCTTTTGTTCCTATTGGTGCATGGGAAAAAGTGTTTCCTATGGATATTTATATTAATGAGCTTGCAAGAAGTATTGAAGCCAATGATATTGATGAAATGGAACAATTGGGTATTTATGAATGTGATGAAGAAGATGTAGCTCTTTGTTCATTTGTTTGTCCGAGCAAGACGAATGTTGGTGCAATTATCAGGAAGGGTTTAGATTTAATTCATTTTGATGGATAATATGAATTTCTTAAAAAAAATATTAGAACGATCAGGAAAATTATTTGAAGAAGGAAAGCTTCTATCATGGGCTCATCCGATATGGGAGGCAACAGATACTATTTTATTTTCTACTGACAAACAGACAAGTTCTGGTCCTCATATAAGAGATAATATGGATATTAAAAGAATGATGTTTTTTGTAGTGATTGCCTTAATTCCTTGCTATTTATTCGGAGCTTATAATATTGGTTATCTAAATGCTATAGCAACGGATGTATCAAGATCTATGTTTGAGAATTTTATTTTTGGTATGTCATATGTGTTACCAATATTAATCATTACCTTTGTTTCAGGAGCAATTTGTGAACTTACTTTTTCTGTTATTCGTAGGCATGAAGTCAATGAAGGATTTCTTGTTACTTGTGCGTTAATTCCTTTAACAATGCCACCAGATGCTCCTTTATGGCAAATTTTTATTGGTACTGCATTTGGGATTATCATTGGGAAAGAAATTTTTGGTGGAGTTGGAACAAACATTTTTAATCCAGCATTAACAGCTCGTGCTTTTATGTATTTTGCTTTTCCAACTAAAATGTCAGGTGATAAAATTTGGGCTGTAGGACCTGATGGATATACCGGAGCAACTGCATTATCTATTCCAGCAAATCCCGTTGAATATGATACAGCATCCAATTTATTTAGTCAAGCAACTCAATTTGATTTTTCGCTATGGAATATGTGTTGGGGTTTGATTCCAGGTTCCATAGGAGAGACAAATAAAATATTAATTTTATTCGGAGCAATTTTTCTAGTTTATGTTGGAATTGCTTCTTGGAGAACTATGGTAGCTTCAGTAATTGGATTATTTTTTACTGCTTCTTTATTTAATATTCTTGCTGATTTTTCTACTAATGCAATGTTAACAATTGCACCCTTGCAACATCTTTTAATTGGTAGTTTTTTATTTGGTACAGTTTTTATGGCAACTGAGCCAGTGACATCTGCTCATACCAATAAAGGGAAATGGATATATGGTTTTATGATTGGAGTATTGACCGTAGTTATTAGATCGGTTAATCCAGCGTATCCAGAAGGAGTAATGCTTGCCATTCTAATTATGAATATGTTTGCTCCATTAATAGATTATTATGTCGTAAAATCTAATATAAATATGAGGCTTGCTAGAAATGCATAGTAATAGATATACATTACTTTTTGTTTTTATCATAACTGTTGTTCTAGGAACCCTGCTTTCCTTTACTAAAGAAAACCTAAAAGACAAGCAAGAGAATAACCTCAGAGCTGATGTAAACAAAACCATTCTTCGTT
>DTWI01000076.1 GCA_012963075.1 Fidelibacterota bacterium | reverse complement strand
TTTCTCCTACAATAACATGCGGTCCAACATCCACTTTTCCAACAAGCATTGAATAAGCTCCAATAGTAACACTGCCCCCAAGAAATGAACCTCCTGAAATCAAACAACCTTCTTCTACTGTAACATTATGAGCAATATGAACTTGGTCATCCATTTTGCAAGAATCTTTAATGACAGTATTTTTCACTGATCCCCTATCGATTGTACAATTTGCACCAATTTCTACCATATCACCAATAATTACACTTTTAATATGAGGAATTTTATGGTGTTTATTATTAATGGTAGTAAAACCAAATCCGTCTGCCCCAATTATAGCACCAGAATGGATTAAACAATCTTTACCAATTTGGACATCATCATATATAACAACTTGGGAACCAATTATGGTACCGCTTTTTATTGTAACATTATCTCCAACGACAGAAAAAGGCCCAATAGTAACATCTGAATCAATTGTAGCAGATTCTGAAATAACAACGTTAGGATGAATAGTGTGTTTAAAATCTTTATTTTTTGAGAATAAAGTAAGAATTGTTATCATCGCTAGATAAGGCTGTTCAACAACAATACCATTATAGCCTTCTAAATCTTTTTCAGAATCAGAAACAAAAGCAGATGCTTTAGATGATGACATTTTTTTTTGGAATTTAGGTAAAAAAGAAAATGTTATCGATCCATCAGATGCTTCATTAATATCATCAACAGAGGTAATTTGAACTGAAGAATCACCAACAACTTTTCCCTTTACTTCTAAAGCAATTTTTTCAAGAGTAAACAAGTGAATCTCAATTTATTTTGATTGATCGCTTGCTTTTCTTAATTCATAAAGAACATCATCAGTTAAATCATGAGTTGGTTTTGTATATAATGAAGCTTGGGAACCATCCATAATAATATCATACCCTTTAGAAATTGCAACAGAGTCAACAGCCTTTTTAAATTTCTGTACTAAATCATACTCCAACTGTGCTTGTTTTCGAGTAAGCTCACCATTAGGTCCAACTTTTGATAATTGATAACTTTGCATTGCATTGTTTATATCAACAATGTCTTGTTCTTTAGCTTTTTTTAGCTCTTTAGACATCATTAAGCTTTGTTGTTCATATTCTTTTACCATACTATCTAATTCAGTAGCCATGACTTCATATTCTTTTTGAATAACGTCGAGTTCTAATTTTAATTGTTGTTCAACATCTTTGAATTCTTCAAATTCTAATCGAATTTTTTCTGAAAAAACTACCCCAATTTTTTCTTGTGCAAATGATATTGACATCAATAATAACAAAATAGCTATTTTTTTATACACCTTATTCTCCTTTAATATGTTTGTCCAAATGTTATTGTATATTCCCATCCGTTAGGGTTACCCTCACCTGTAATATCATCAAATCCATATCCCATATCAAATCCTAATAAACCAATCCCTGGCATAAAAAATCGAACACCTACTCCAGCAGATTTTTTCATTGAGAGTGGCCCATGTCTTTCTAAATAAAAAGGTTCAGCCATAGAGCTTGTATTCCAAACATTCCCCATTTCGGCAAATGTCATAAAATAAATGACTGGGTTTTCAGATAATGGAAATCTTAATTCTGTAGTAATTTTACTCATTGCATTCCCACCAACAGCCTGTCCTGATGCTGTTTGTGGACCAATAGAATTATCTGGATATCCTCTTAAAGCATTCCCATATGGTATTCCATTTCCTCCCATAATAAATCTTTCATCAAATGGAATAAAGCTTTGAGTATCGTTACCTACATTTAATGTTTTTATAACCCCAACTTTCAAAGAACTATATAATACAAATTTAGAAAATGTAGGTGAAAACCAGTCTAAATTCAACAGATGCTTTTGGAAATTTTCATTTCCCCCTAATATCCCACCAGAATATGTTGATTCGATCTGGAATTTTGACCCTCTTGTTGTAAATTCTGCACGATCTCGGCTATCTCTAACAATTACTTGGGACAAACTAAGTCCTCTAGTTTTTTGTAGACCTCCTAAATAAGATTCAACATCAGCTTCAGATCCATCATATTCTTTTTGCATAATTCTTGCAGACCACATCACACGAAAAAAATCATCTGGCCACTCTAGTCGTCTACCAAAACTAAAAGAACCTCCTCCAACAGTAAAGTCTAGCGGGAAATAATAATTGGTTGAAGATCCTCTATAAGAATAAAATAATGAACCTCCAATTAGATAGGGACTATCATTCAGCATAGGATCTTGGAAAGTTAAATTGAAAGAACGATATTTTGATGGATCTTGATCAGAATAAAATGAAAAATTAGTACCTGTACTCACTCCAATATTAAATCTTTGTCCACGACCCATAAAATTATCAAATTCAATTCCTGCTCCACCTGTCATACCATATTCACCGGTGAATCCAAGGTTTGCATTAATTCTTTGAGTAGATTTCTTTTCTTGAACAATAAAATCTAAATCTACTTTATCTTCTGAAACTGGATTAACATCTGGAATAACATTGTCAAAATAGTTTAAAATCCAAATATCCCGCTGACTACGCATTAGCTTTGCTCTGCTAAACACGTCTCCAGGAAACAATTTTAGCTCTCTTCGAATAACATTTTCTCTTGTTCTTTCATTCCCCGAAACAAAAATGTTGTTTATATATACTTTCTTGCCTTCGTTAAAAATAAAATTAACATCAATTGAATCTTCACCAAC
>DTWI01000075.1 GCA_012963075.1 Fidelibacterota bacterium | reverse complement strand
TGCAGGCAATACCTCTTTAGATTGGATTAGGGTTGAATTCAGTTACAGTGAATCAGATAATGATGATTCACAATGAAAAGAATAGTTTATTCATTATTGGTAGGAATAGGGATTTTTTTTGCATCTTTTTTGGTTCCCGTTATTGGTGGAATCATATCAATCCCTATGGGGTTAATTGGGGCATGGATATATTATGATTACAAGAAATAGTACTTTATATAATTTTTTACTATTTTCAATTAGCTTATTTAGCATAGTTATGGCACAAGAAAGTAAAAATCACGATAAAGCATTTTTCGCTGCAGGATGTTTCTGGGGAGTAGAATCTACTTTCCAAGCGCTTGAAGGAGTAATTTCTACCACTGTTGGATATACAGGAGGAAAAGCTAAAGATCCTTCTTATGAAGTTGTGTGTACTGGGATTACAGGGCATGCGGAAGCTGTTGAGGTTGTGTATGATGCAAGCGTTGTATCATACGAAAATCTTTTAAATACTTTCTTTGAATTACATGACCCGACGACATTCAATAGACAAGGACCAGATGTTGGAACCCAATATCGATCTGCCATATTTTATGGCAATGATAATGAAAAAAAATTAGCTGAAAAGATAATCAATGCGATAAACGAATCTGGTAAATTTAGAACAAAGATAGTGACAGAAGTTGAACCGGCAACTGATTTTTATAATGCAGAAAATTATCATCAAGATTATTACAAAAAAAAGGGAATAAACGATTGCGCGATATAAAAAATAGGAGACCAAGATGAAATTAGAAAGATTTACATATTTACTGGCGTTTTTATTATTGATTGTTTTTACATCGGATTTGCAAGGACAATTTAGAAGAAAGAAAATCAAACTAAGTGAGCATAATAAAATTGAAGAATTTATTAACGACTATATTCAAGACCCATTTATGATAGGACACATTCAAGCTCTTCAGTCAGAATTGGTAAAAATTGGCTTTGAAATTTTACCTCCAGAAACTGATGGGAATGTAGAAGTAGAAATTCTATTTGAAGATTTTAATTTTCATCCATACTATGGATCTACCGCTAACCCAAAAAAATCTTATATCTTGTTTCGAGATCCAAAAACTAAAAAAATATTTGCAAAATTCTATACCAATTCAATCCTTCAGGATGATGAGGTATCTGGACCAATGACCAGCTCTTTCTCAAGCGGATTTGAAAGTGGGGGAGGAGGCAGCGGATGGAACACCACTAATATAATGCCCATTGATGTGAATGCTATTATTTTAG
The DNA here is from genome assembly GCA_012963075.1 of Fidelibacterota bacterium. The sequence continues at coordinate 1,922 of DTWI01000075.1, read as the reverse complement.
ATTGGGTAAAACAAGTTGAAACCTTCTATTAATTTTGAGTTACAATCATAAAAAAATTGAACCAAAATGGCAGAAATATTGGGCAAAGAATAGTACTTTTGTAATCTCAGAAGACAGTAAGCCAAAATACTACGTTTTAGATATGTTCCCTTATCCATCTGGTTCAGGATTACATGTAGGACATGCTCTTGGCTATGTTGCAACCGACATTGTTGCACGATTTAAACGTATGAAAGGATTTAATGTCTTGCATCCTATGGGATGGGATGCATTCGGACTTCCAGCAGAACAATATGCAATTAAGACAGGAACTCATCCTAGCATTACTACTTCACAAAATATTCAAAATTTTAAACGACAGATTAATCAACTTGGATTTTCTTATGATTGGTCCAGAGAAATTAATACCACTGATCCAGAGTATTATAAGTGGACCCAATGGATTTTTCTTCAATTATATAACCAAGGACTTGCCTACCAAGAAGAAGTAGCTGTTAATTGGTGTCCAGAACTACGTGCTGTGCTTGCAAATGAAGAAGTAATAGATGGAAAGTCAGATATTGGAGGACATCCTGTGTATCGAACTCCAATGAAGCAATGGGTATTAAAAATTACTAAATACGCTGAATCTTTATTAAATGGGCTTGAAGATCTAGATTGGCCAGAGAACATTAAAGAACTCCAGAAAAATTGGATTGGAAAGTCTGAAGGGGTAGAAATTAACTTCTCCATCAAAGATTCTTCAGAGAAACCTATTAAAGTATACACAACAAGGTCAGATACGTTATTTGGTGCAACATATATGGTCATAGCACCCGAACATTCGCTTGTTGATAAAATTGTCACAGAAGAACAAAAAACAGCGGTAGAAAAATATATCAAAGAAACACAGCAAAAATCTGACTTTGATAGAACAGAAATTAATAAGAATAAAACTGGTATTTTTACGGGATCTTATGCTATTAATCCTCTTAGTAAGGAAGAAATGGAAATTTGGGTTGCTGACTATGTGCTTATTAGCTATGGTACAGGAGCAATTATGGCAGTTCCTGGACACGATGAACGTGATTGGAAGTTTGCAAAAAAGTATGATTTACCAATCAAAGAAGTAGTGAAGGGAGGGGACGTCACAAAAGGAGCCTTTATAGATAAAGGAGATGCTATAGTTGTGAATTCTTCACACCCAGATACGCTTTCAATTAATGGATTAACAGTTGAAGAAGCTATCAAGAAAACAATTCAATATATTGAAGAAAAAGGATTAGGTACTGGAGCAGTAAATTATAAATTAAGGGATTGGTTGTTTTCTAGACAACGTTATTGGGGAGAACCTTTTCCAATTATTCATACAGATGATGGACCAAAAACGGTTGAAGAAGAAAATCTACCCGTTATGTTACCAGAAGTAGAGAACTATAAGCCATCAGATGATGGAGAATCTCCACTTTCCACTATCAAAAATTGGGTTGAAGTAAAAGATTCATCTGGTAATATTGTTGGACTTAGAGAAACAAATACGATGCCTCAATGGGCGGGTTCTTGTTGGTATTATTTGCGTTTTACCGACCCATTAAACACCGATAATTCATGGTCTAAAAAGAAAGAAAAATACTGGATGCCAGTTGATCTATATATTGGAGGACAAGAACATGCTGTACTACATTTATTATATGCAAGATTTTGGCACCATGTATTACACGATTTAGGTCTTGTATCAACGAAAGAACCCTTTAAAAAATTATACAATCAGGGAATGATTTTAGGAGATGATGGAGCCAAAATGAGTAAATCAAGAGGAAATATTGTTAATCCTGATGATATTATCGATGAATATGGTGCCGATTCAATGCGATTATATGAAATGTTTATGGGACCATTAAACAAATCAAAGCCATGGAATACCAAAGGATTACAAGGATGTT
>DTWI01000074.1 GCA_012963075.1 Fidelibacterota bacterium | reverse complement strand
GAATAAACTATTCTTTTCATTGTGAATCATCATCATCATCATCTGATTCACTATAACTAAATTCAATCCTAATCCAATCTAAAGAGGTATTGCCTGCATAATCACTCACCCATGCTTTAACAATAAAACTATTCTCAGTGGTAGCACCACAATTGGCACTACAGAAATTTGTTGAATCAAATCTATAATTGGTTTGAAATGTTGTAATAAGAGAATCCGTACTCATATCATTATTAAGAAAAATTTCAACTCCGTCAATCTCCAAGAAAACAGCTAATATTGCAAGATCATCGCTTGCAGTGATATCAAAATCAATCGTTTGCCCTGTCACATAAATTGAATCTGTTAAAGGTTGGTTAATGGTAATACTTGGGGCTTCCATATCTACATCAGTTATTGGAAGCGATACACTCACCTGTTCATCTATATCACAAGACAATACAAACAAAAATGTGCTTATATATATTACAAATTTTCTCATGCAGACCTACTAACAGGTTTGACTTCATTAAATCCGAGTAATGGGATAAATCTACTGATTAACCCTAATAACATACTGGCTAATGCATCATTTATTCTATAGTTATTTTCTCTTTTAATAAGTCCATAAATGAATTCAATACCAACTAGAAACATAAAAAAAGGAATCGCATAAGTAATAAGTGGTGAGCTGTCTTGACCAAACATATTAAGACAATTTAATGATTTTTTTTATCATAGAAACCAAAAAGTCTCTCAGTGAATAATGCTATCCACTTGAAGAGACTCTTGGTTGACTACATAATCTTCAACAAACTATAAACAATGTTATGTAATTGTCAATGTCTATTTAGTTCATTGAGTATACTATTAAGTTCATTACGAACTTCGTGAAGAACAGATTTATCGCGTTCTTCCACCTCTGTTACTCTTAAATGCTCATGAGAAGCATTTTTTAATTCTTCAATTGCCCCCTTAATAGTAAATTTTCTGTCATACAATAATTTCTTAATATTTAAGATCACTGAAATATCATTTTGTTTATAGGTGCGATTTCCTGCTCTATTCTTTGATGGCTTTAATGATGGAAATTCAGACTCCCAGTATCTTAAAACATAAGGTTTAAGCTTGGTTAGTTCACTTACTTCTTTAATACTATAATATAATTTTGAATTTGATTCATGCATCACTTTAATTTATCCATTACTTTAACTACTCTATACACATAGATTATATCATTAAAGTAATGCTTTAATGATATAATTTAAAGAATTTTATTTGGATTAGAGTAATTAAGGTTATGAGCTTCTGCAACTTCTTTGTTTAGGAGGTGCCCTTTATATGTATTCAAACCCATTTTTAACTCAAAATTGTCTTTTAAACCAACTAGACCATTATTAGCTAAATACAATATATATGGTCGTGTAGCTTCGTTTAGTGCATTTGTAGCAGTAAGTGGTACCGCAGATGGGATATTTTTAACACAATAGTGAATAATGCCATCAACCTCGTAAGTAGGATTATCATGGGTTGTTGCTTTTGATGTTTCAAAACAACCTCCTTGGTCAATCGAAACATCAGATAAAATACTTTTTGGCTGCATTAATTTTAACATTTCTCTTGTAATAAGAATTGGAGGTTTTGCTCCTATTGTCAAAACTGCTCCAATAACAATGTCTGCATTAGGAAGAAGTTTATTTATAGTTTCTGAGGTTGATATAGCAATATTCGCTTTAGGATAAGACTCTTTGACAGCAGCTAAACGTTCTTCATTAATATCTAAAATAGTTGTATTGGCTCCTAATCCTAAGCTCATTTCTAATGCATTAACCCCAACAATACCTGCTCCAAGAATTATTACATTTGCAGGATCAGTAAGCGATGTACCTGATATCAATTTTCCTTTTCCTTGATTGTTCTTTTTTAGAAGCGATATACAGTCTAAGATTGCTAATCTACCTGCAATTTCACTCATTGGTTTTAACATTGGTAATTCGTTGTCAATATTAACGGTTTCATAAGCAATACTTGTAGTATTGCAATTAAGTAGTTTTTCGGTTAATTCTTTAGAAGAACTTAAATGTAGATAGGTAAAAATTATTTTATTTTTTAGAAGTTCTACTTCTTCTAAAGAAGGTTCTTTTACTTTAACAATTAGTTCTGCAGCATCAAAAACATCCACAGCTTTATCTAGAATAGTACAGCCAACTTGTTGATAATCAGAGTTGCTATATCCACTATGAATTCCAGCGTTGTTTTCAACGAATACTTCATGTGAATTTTCTATGAGAAGTTGGGCAGTTATAGGATTTATCCCAACACGATATTCTTGTGAAATAATTTCTTTAGGAACACCAATTTTCATAAAGATTTACCTTCTTATTATTTAGGTTTATCTTTTAAAAGTTTTATACTGAAATTCAAACGACCTCGTTTATCAATTTCGAATAATTTTACTTTAACTTTGTCTCCAACTGATACTACATCTCTCACCTTCTCTACTCTTTTCCAATCTAAATGAGAGATATGAACCAATCCTTCTCTACCTGGTGCGAATTCAACAAATGCACCAAAATCAAGAGTTTTGGTAACTTTTCCATCAAATACAGAGCCAACTTTAGGATCTTCTGTTATTGCTTTAATCTGACTAACAGCAATATCTAATTTTGCTTTATCTGAAGAGGAAACACTTACTGTTCCATCATCTTCAATATTAACAACACACTCTGTTCCTTCTTGTATTGCTTTAATATTTTTTCCACCAGGACCAATCACTGCACCAATCTTTTCTTTATCAATCTTGAAAGAAATAATTTGGGGAGCATATGGAGACAATGCATTTGGAGAGCTTATTGCTTTATTCATTTCATCTAGAATATGCAACCTTCCCTTATTTGCTTGCTTTAACGCCATAGATAAAATTTCCATTGGAAGTCCAGGAACTTTTAAATCTAATTGGATAGCACTAATACCATCTTTAGTTCCAGCAACTTTAAAATCCATATCCCCTAAATGATCCTCATCGCCCAATATATCTGACAGAACAGCATAATCTTCTTTTTCTTTAATCAACCCCATAGCAATTCCTGCTACAGGTTTTTCTAATGGAACTCCTGCATCCATTAGTGATAGTGAAGTCCCACAAACAGTCGCCATAGAGGAAGAACCGTTAGATTCTGTAATTTCTGAAACTACTCTAATTGTATATGGAAACTTATCTTTAATAGGCATAAGTGGTTTAATTGCTCTCCATGCTAATTTACCATGACCAATTTCACGTCTTCCTGGTG
>DTWI01000073.1 GCA_012963075.1 Fidelibacterota bacterium | reverse complement strand
TGGCCTACCTTCACCAACTTTGAAAATTTGTTCGCAAGGAACATTGTTTCTAGATAAATATTTTGCAGTTCCTTCTGTCGCAATAATATCAAATCCAATCTTAATTAAATCTCTAGCAGCATATAATGCTTCTCTTCTATCCGCCTTATTAACAGAAATAAAAGCAGTCCCTTCTTTAGGGACTTTATACCCGTCAGACTGCATTGCTTTTAAAAATGCAACTCCAACTTTATCATTAATTCCCATTACTTCTCCGGTAGATTTCATCTCTGGGCCTAGAAAAATTTTTTCATCTTTGAATTTTTTAAATGGAAGCACCGCTTTTTTTACTGCAATATGTTTGTGTCTTATGTTTTTTAATCCAAAGTCTTTTAATTTGTTCCCAACAGATAATTGTGCGGCAATATTTGCTAATGGAATATTGCTATATTTGCTTACAAAAGGCACGGTCCTACTAGACCTAGGATTAACTTCTAATACGTAGACTATTTCATCTTTAACAGCAAACTGTAAATTAATTAGACCAACCACATTTAAAGTCTTGGCTAGCTTAGTAGTAACATCTATAATTTCCTTTTTGACTTTATTGCTAATTTTGTGTGCAGGTAGTACACAAGAAGAGTCTCCAGAGTGAATACCTGCCTGTTCAATATGTTGCATAATACCCGCAATAAACACATCTTTGCCATCACAAAGTGCATCTACATCAAATTCAAATGCATTTTCAATGAATTGATCAATTAAAATTGGGTGATTACTTGTTGCTTCTGCAGATCTAAACACATAATCAACAAGTTCTTTTTTTGAATAAACAATTTGCATTGCTCGTCCTCCTAGGACATAACTTGGGCGAACCAAAACAGGAAATTCTGCTTTTTCTGAATATGCTACTATTTCATCATAATTTTTTGCAATACAATAATTTGGAATTGTTATTTTTAACTTATTAACCAAATCGGTAAATGCTTCTCTATCTTCAGCCAAATTGATGCTATCAGAAGAAGTCCCAAAAATTTTTACCCCTGCTTCTTTAAGTTTATTAGCAATTTTTAAAGGTGTTTGCCCTCCAAATTGTACTAAAACTCCATCCGGTTTTTCAAAATCAATAATATTCATTACATCCTCAAACGTGATTGGTTCAAAATAAAGCCTATCGGCTAAGTCAAAATCAGTAGAAACCGTTTCTGGATTACAATTAACCATAATGGATTTATAGCCAGCTTCTCTCAAACCGTATACAGCTTGTACGCAACAATAATCAAACTCAATTCCTTGCCCAATACGATTTGGTCCACTTCCTAAAATCATTACCTTTTTACCTTTAAGCGGTTCAATATCATGAGTTTCTTCATAGGTTGAATAACAATAAGGAGTTTCTGCTACAAACTCGCCAGCACAAGTGTCTACTACTTTATATACAGGATTTAACTTCTTTCTTTTTCTCGCATTTTGTATATCAAGAAGAGGTCGTTTTGTTATATGAGCAATTTGTTTATCTGAAAATCCATTCTTTTTTAAAGTTTTTAAATCTTTAATAGAAGTATAGGATTGTTCAATCTTTACAATTTCTGCAATTTCATGTAAAAACCAAGGATCAATCCCTGTATTTTGATAAATCTCATCAATGCTGAATCCTTGGATTAATGCTTCCTTAATTTTTAACATTCTAAAAGAACTTCCATCGTTAAGAGATTTAATATCCAAAGATCTGAAGCGTTTAATCTCAGGATCATTGTCTCTTGGGTCTTTTGGAGAAAGGCCGGGCAAATTTAATTCTAAGGAACGGAATGCCTTTTGAAATGATTCTCTAAATGTCCTACCAATTGACATTACTTCACCAACCGACTGCATTTGAACACCTAATTTACCTGAAGCAGATGGGAATTTTTCAAAATCGAATCGTGGAATTTTGGTTACAATATAGTCGATGGTTGGTTCAAACGCAGCTAGCGTTCTATTGGTAATATCATTTTTTAATTCATCAAGTGAATACCCTATTGCTAATTTTGCAGCAATTTTTGCTATTGGGAAGCCTGTAGCTTTTGATGCTAATGCAGAAGAACGACTTACTCTAGGATTCATTTCTATAATTACCATTCTACCGGTTTTAGGCTCAATGGCGAACTGAACATTAGACCCCCCTGTATCCACTCCAATTTTTCTTATACATTTGATTGCCCAATTACGCATTTTTTGGAATTCTTTATCGCTTAGTGTCATCGCAGGAACAACTGTTACAGAATCCCCTGTATGAATTCCCATTGGATCAATATTTTCAATAGAACAAATAATAATTACATTATTATTGAGGTCTCTCATTACTTCTA
>DTWI01000072.1 GCA_012963075.1 Fidelibacterota bacterium | reverse complement strand
GAGAAAAAAATTGGACATATGCGTGAATATTTAAGACATAATTTGGAAAAAAGTGGGGTAAAAAAAATTGATAGTCCTGAAATCAGTATTTCTATCCAAAAAAATCCATATAAAGTGGTAATTACTAATGAAAAAGAAATTCCAGCAGAATTTATTGATACCAAAGAAACAGAGACAATTAATAAAGAAAAATTAAAAGAAGCTTTAAAGAACGGTATGGAGATTGCTGGATGTAAACTAGTACAAGAAAATCGACTCACAATCAAATAGATATGCTAAACTACATTATTAGAAAAAGAATACTGTTATCAAGGATATTCTGTTTTTCTATGATATTTATTATTCTTCTCAGTGATAATTTTAGAATCTATACTCTACCTATTACAGATATGCAATCAGTAGGGTTAAGTATATTCGGATTCATTCTTCTAATAATTGGAGGCTTTGGAAGATTATGGGCATCTTTATATGTTGAAGGATTTAAAACAAAAACCCTAATTAAAGAAGGTCCATATTCTATTGTAAGAAATCCATTATATTTCTTTACTCTCTTTATATTATTAGGGTTTTGCTGTGTGGTAAAATCTATTCCAGTTGCAATTGTACTTTTAACCATTTTTTCTCTATTACATATTCCAGCTATTATAAATGAAGAAAAAAAATTATTATTACAACACAATCATTTCTACAGAGATTACTACAATAGTACACCAAGACTAATTCCAAATCCTTTTAAATATAGAAAAACAAAATCAACAGATAGAATTGAAATAAAGATTAAAAAAATTAATAATGTGATATGGGAAATAGTAGGTTATTTATTGTTATATACAGTAATAGATTTGTTTTACTTTTTATCTTAATTATGATATTAGATTTTTTAGTAATTCTATATGTCTAGGACTAGATCCACAACACCCACCTATTACAGTAACACCTAACCCTACTGCATTTTTAATTAAATCGAGAAATTCAGCATCCGAATGATAATTTTTGATGATACCATCTGGAGAAGGTTCTCCAACGCCAAGATTTGGATAAATACCCCATTTACCAGAACAATAACTCGCAAGAGTTTCTAACGCACCTAATGTACGATTTAAAGGATTGCAGTTTAACAAAATACAATCAATAGGAAAATTTTCTGTCATTTGAATAGCTTCTTTCAATTTTTCACCAGATTGAATATGATTTGAATCCGAAAGATTGAAACTAACCCATATAGGAAGTTTATATTTTGCCACGACATCTAAACAAGTTTTTGTTTCAAGAATATTATTCATGGTTTCTAACAAAAAAATGTCAATTTTTTCACCTGCTAACCATTCTGTAATTACTGAAAATTCTTTTGTAGCTAAATCTTCACCAGGAAAAAGGTTAGGAGAATAACAATCTTCCAAAGGAGCAATTGATCCCAATATTTTTATACTATCATTACTTGCTTTCCTAGTCATCTTAACTGCATTATGCATTGAAATTTGTGCAACTTTATGCGCTTCTTCGTATGACAATCCTGTTTTTTGGTATGCTCTTGGAGTAGTTCGGAAAGTATTAGTTGTAAGATAGTCTACACCAGCAGCAACATATTCTTGATAAATATCATATAGTAAGGCCGGATTTCTTAGATTAACGTCTGCAGACCAAGTATGGGGTGGCAATATTTCTCCTCTACGGATAAACTCTGAACCCATAGCTCCATCTAAAAGCTTAAGGTCGGTCATAATAATTATTCTTTATCTGTCTGTTCCTTGGGCTGCTTTTGCAGTAGCTACAACTTTTCTTTCCATATCACGTGGCACCTCTTCATAATGACTAAATTCTTCAAAATGTATGCCTCGTCCACCAGTTAGAGAACGGAGAGTAGTAGAATATTGATACATTTCTGCTTGTGGTGCTTGAGCTTTTATTGATTGAGATTCTCCCTCTGCGTCTATACCTATAATCTTTCCTCTACGACTAGACATATCTCCCATCACATCTCCCATAAAACTATCGGGTACTTTGATCTTGATATTTAAGATAGGTTCAAGTAAACATGGTTGAGCTTCCATAAATGCTTCTCGAAAAGCTTGTTTTCCTGCCATTTGGAATGCAATATCTTTAGAATCTACTGGATGTTGTTTTCCATCATAGAAATCTACTTTTAAATCTACCACACGATATCCAGCTAAAATCCCTTCGGTACAAGAAACATTAACACCTTTCTCTACGGAAGTAACAAATACACGATCTACGCTCTGTCCAACAAGAGAATGAGTAAATTCAATTCCCTCACCTCTTGGTTTACTCTCAATACGCATCCACACTTCAGCAAATTGTCCTGCACCACCACTTTGTTTTTTATGACGATATTTTGAAGAACCTTTCCCTCGAATTGTTTCGCGGTAAGGAATACGTGGCTTAAATGTTTCCACATCTACATTAAATTTTCGTTTTAAACGATCAATTGATACTTGAAGATGAAGTTCGCCTTGGCCTGAAATTACTGTTTGATGAAGTTCAGAATCTACTCTATAAATAAATGTTGGATCTTCTTCATGAATTGTAGATAAGCCCGTGGCAATTCTTTCTTCATCTCCTTTTAACTTTGATCGTATTCCTAAATGAATATTAGAATTAGGAAGTTTGACTGAAGACAATTTAACTTTATTGCTCGGCCCTGTTAATGTATTGCCTGTATGAGTGTCTTTTAATTTCACAACTGCTCCAATATCGCCTGCATTCAAACTGGGAACACTGGTTCGATCTTTTCCATTCATTAGAAACATTTGTCCAAAACGTTCCGAATTGCCTCGTGTTGTATTTTGAAGATCCATCCCAGTAGATACAGAACCAGAATAAACCCTAAAAAATGAGAGTTCACCAACATGGGCTTCACTTATCGTTTTAAAAACATGAACAACAGGTGCACTTCCATCCAATGCTACTTCAATCGTTTCCCCAGAATTAGCATTTTCTGCTTGGATTGTAGCACGATCAACTGGAGAGGATCCATATTTAGATATAAAATCCATAAGTCTCGCTGTACCAATATTTTGAGTCGCTGTCGTACAAAATACGGGTATGAAAACCTGATCTTGTATTGCACGATGTAACCCTTCTCTCATTTCTTCTTCGGATAAATTTCCTTCTTCGAAAAATTTTTCTAGAAGTGTGTCATCTGATTCTGCTACATATTCAATTAACTCTTTATGCAATTCCTTAATTTTTTCTTGCCATTTTTTTGGCAATTCTTCTTCAGAATATTTTCCGCTTCCATCTGTACTATAAGTAATTAATTCACTCCTTAATACATCAACAACTTGATTAAATCCAGGACCAGTATTAACTGGTAGTTGTAAAGGAAATACATTAGAACCAAAATTACTTTTTGCTTGCTGCAGAATCTTATCAAATTGGGTATGCTCTTTATCTAAACCATTAACTACTATAATTTTTGGTAATCTATAATTGCTAGCATAATTCCATACCTGCTCTGTTCCGACCTCAATACCGTTTACCGCATGAACTACAACAACTGCAGCATCAACTACTGCTAAGGAAGATATTGCTTCTCCAATAAAATCAAGGTATCCAGGGGTATCTATTAAATTAAATTTTATATCATCCCACTCTAAATGAAGGGGTGAAGAATGAATTGAAATCTGACGTTGATGTTCATCGTGGTGATAATCAGAAGTAGTGGTTCCTGATTCAATTGATCCGATTCGGTTAATTTTTCCACTTAGAGAAAGCATTGCTTCTGAGAGCGTTGTTTTTCCTGATCCACCATGCCCAACAACGGCAAAGTTACGAATGTCTTTGGCTGCGTAATTTTTCATACTATTCCTCCTTTACAGTATCTTCTGCTTTATCAACTTTAGATGAAGTTATTTTATCAACAATTTTTTCTAATGCTGTTCTTCTAGGTCCTGTTATTTCGTCAAAAGAACCTTGTACAGTCTTAAGTTGCTTACCATGTCTCTCAAGTTCTGACAGCATATTATCCCATTCAAGCTGAAACTTTTTCATATTATCAATAATTTTATTTGTAGATTTTTCAATCTTGAAATTATCTATTGCCGTTGTAAGAAGATTCAAAATTCCATACAATTCAGATGGACCTACAAGTAACATTTTTCTTGTTGATGCATACTCATATAAATCATCATATTCTTCTCTAATAAAATTCAAAACTTGCATGTTAGGTATAAATATCAACACAAAATTTACACCACCCTCGTGTTCAATATAATCTTCTTTTGCACCTTCAATATCTCTCAAGATAGCTCTAACATTTTGTTTAAAATTTTTCTTTTCAATTTCTCTTTCGGGTGATTTAGGATCACATTGTATCATTTTACTATAATGCTTCATTGTAAATTTTGCATCAAGATGTACATATCCGCCTTTAGGAAAATAAAATGTATAGTCTGGCCTAGAATTTCCAAACTTTTTCTGTTTATCCCAAAACTCTCCTCTACCTTCTTTTAATCCTATCCATTCAATAATCTTTTCAACTAGATATTCGCCAAGCTCTCCTCTTGTTTGACTTGCTGTAAATATCATCTCAACATTAGTTATTCTTTTTATCAGATCTATATAATAGTTATCTGAAGATTTAGCTGATTGCTCTAGTCCACCTAGAGATTTTAAAACATTGTCTAGAGTGGTTTTGGTATCAGAAAATTTATCTTTTAAATCTTCTACTGGATTTTCTTTCTTAGTTGATAAAAGATAAAAAAGATATGCAAAACCTATTACTATAAGCAAAGTATTTAAATTGAGATATTCCATTACAATAATTCTTTTTCCTTTAACATATTTACCAAATCATCTTCATGATCATGATAATTTACAGTATAAGTTTTATAGTTGTCTGCTCTTAAATGAAAAAGGGTCTGACTGCCAACCTTTAATCCGTAACAATTTTCTAAGATATATCTATAGAATGATAATTGGAGTGAATAGTGTATAAAGTTACAATCATCTAAGTGTTGGGTAGCATTTAAAATACCTTTTTTATTTCCAAAAGGTTTTTGATTAATGCGTTTATTTGTTTTCCAATCAACCAAATGATATGTATTCTGTTTTTTATTATATACTAATACATCGATCGTTCCAGCAACACCCAATTCTTTCGAATAAACAATTACCTCAGAATAGAATGTGTTATCTGGATTTTCTTGTTTCTTTCTTAACCATCTTGCTCCTATACTAGCTAATTCATTTTTTGGTTCTATACCTTTCTTAATAAACAATTCTAACTCATTATGTACAATCGTACCTCGTTCTGCACCTTTGCGCCATTCTTTTATAACATCATCAAGTGTTCTGTCTATATATTTTGGGTGTTCACTAATCAATTTTTTTGCTACTTTTTCTTGGTCAAATTTTCGGAAGAATTCATGAATAAACTCAGTCACGCTTGCAAAACGAAATTCAGGATCATCTAACAATTGATAAGTATGAGTTCCATGATCAAGAGATATGTTATTTGTAAATAAAGAATTCATTTTTTTAGCCTATTCACTCTTCTTCTTGTGATACGTCTTTGAGTGTAACCTAATGTCCAACTAATCAATAAAAGAATTGGAATAATTACCATTTCCGGTCTATTAGAAGTAAGAGTAAAATAGAGCAATAAACTTGCTGTGAATAGCTGCATATAAAACTGAGTGGCGTTAAGAACTTTAAGTTTATTCATTAAACACCAAGTAAATCAAGAACCAATCTAATAACTTGTCCTGAGGCACCATCTTTTTGAGCATAACTTCTGTTTTCTACATGAGATGCTGTTCCAGCAATATCAAAGTGAACCCAAGGAATATCTTCACGAACAAATGCTTTTAAAAATGCGGCTCCAGCAATTGAACCAGCTTGTCCTGGGCTACCGAGATTCTTTACATCTGCTACTTTAGACTTAACTTGATCACAATATTCATCCCATAATGGTAATTGCCATACATGTTCACCGGTATTTTCTGAAGAAACCTTAATGTTTTCGATTAATACCTCATTATTGCCCATTATACCTGTTGCTATACCTCCTAATGTAATAACTATAGCACCTGTCAATGTTGCAAAATCGAGCATATATTCAGGGTCATAGTGCTTGCTAGCATATGCTAACGCATCAGCAAGGATTAATCGACCTTCAGCATCAGTATTTAAAACTTCAATAGTCTTTCCATTGTAGGCAGTTAAGATATCGCCTGGTTTTACTGCAGATCCTCCAAGCATATTATGGGTTGAAGGAACAATTGCTACTACATTTATTTTTGGTTTTAATGTTGCAATAGCATTCATCGCTCCAAAAACAACTGCTGAACCACACATATCAAATTTCATCTCATCCATACGTAAACCTGGTTTT
>DTWI01000071.1 GCA_012963075.1 Fidelibacterota bacterium | reverse complement strand
GGGGGAATGATGGACCAATATTCTGTTGCCGTTGGGAATATCATCTATTTGGAATCGGAACCAACCCTTTCTATTCAAACATTGAATCCGAATTTGGGCGCCTTTGTTTTGGGGGACTCCTGTGAGCCCAAAGACACCATAGGTATTTTAAGCCGTTGCCGTGATTCACGTCTGGATATCATTCGAAAATTAAAGGTCAAAAATCCAAATGAAAGTGTTCACAATTTGGATGAAAATGCAAATTTATCTGATCTAAATGGAGAAGAAAAAAAAATTATACACGGCACGATTCAAAATCGGGATTTATTAAAAAAGGCACTCACTGAACTGGAGAAAGATGAGACGAACCATGAATTAATTGGTGCACTATTAACGGAGCATCATACGGTATTACGCGATATATTAAAAGTGAGTACACCCAAAATCGAATCCATGTTAAATGTGGCTTTAGAAGCAGGTGCTATGGGTGGAAAAATTAGTGGTTCAGGAGGAGGAGGATGTATGTTTGCTTATGCTCCAGGAAACTCAAACGAAGTAGCAGAAGCAATTGAAAAAGTAGGAGGGGAAGCATATATTGTAACTTCCGATAAAGGAACAATTATTAATTAAGATTTTTTTTATTGCTATATACCCATTTATAATAATCTTTTTCCTTTAGAAATTTTGCTGCCGCCTCATCAATTATGACTATCGTATTTGGATGCATTTGTATTGCTGAAGCGGTACACATTGAAGAAATAGGCCCTTCAATAGCCTTTGCGATTGGCTCTGCTTTAGAGTCCCCTGATGCTAAGAGAAGTATTTTTTTAGCTTCCATAATTGTCCCTACTCCCATGGTAATAACAAATTTGGGTACATCGATGATATTATCAAAAAATCTTGCATTATCTGTTACTGTTTTTTGAGTGAGAGTTTTTATTCGAGTTCTAGACCCAAGAGAAGAAGTGGGTTCATTAAAAGCTATATGACCAGTACTTCCTATACCAAGAATTTGTAGGTCAATGCCGTCATAACTCTTAATCAATAATTCATATTTATCCCATTCTTTATTTTTAAACGAATTCCCATTAGGTATATGAATATTTTTTTGTTTTATATTAATTTTAGAGAACAGTTTGTTATCCATAAAATTTTTATAAGACTGCGGATGATCTTTAGATAAGCCTACATATTCATCAAGATTAAATGAAATTACATTTGAAAAATCTAAACCTTCAATTTTGTGGAGTTTAATTAGTTCATTATATAACCCTAATGGTGTACTTCCTGTTGCCAAACCTAGAACTGTCTTGGGCTTAGTTCTGATTTTATTTGCAACAATTTGTGCAGCATAGAGAGACATTTCTGAGTAATTATTTTTAATTATTACTTCCATTCTAAACTACCTTTTTTTGTCAGGAAAGAATGTCATTATAGAACATAATATATTCTCAAGCTTATTTGTAGGAAGCCAAAACCTTGTAACGCTCAATTTGCCTTTTATTGTATTTCCTAAAATATCTTGAAGAGCTGTTTTGTATTTAAATTTTCCTATCGCTTGATTTCCTGTTCTTCTTTGTCTTTTTTCATCACGAAATAGCGGTGCTATTATATCATATATATTTGTTCCAAGTAATTTTCTCCTTTTCTTTATGCCCAATAATTTTTCCATGGCGGCATTCATTGAAGTATAATTTTCGTTTATTGCTACTGCCATTGGGTCTCTTGTAGAGTTATAGACATGATCATATTTGGTTATTAATAATTGCAATTCTCTTTCAAGATTATCATTTATATCATTAAGATTAAGGTTTTCCTGTAATTGACTATTATGATCAATGAATTTGTCAACTTTCTTATTTATATAATCTTTTTCGTCTTGAATTATTAAAAAATTATTTTCCCAAATAATTTCCATATTTGAAATTTTGGCAATTTTATTAACATGATTTTTCCTAATTGCTGTATCGTTGCTCCCCAACCAATTATATATTGTTTGCCGAGAAACACCCAGCATTTTTGACCACTCATTCATGTTAATGGCGCTTGCATTAATTATATCTTGTACAAATTTATTAGGTTTTATTCTATTCATAATTTCATTAGTAATATCAATAGCAAATATAAATATAAGTAAAATAATGTAAAATAAAAAATAAAAAACTTGACATAAATATAAAAATAATGTAAAATAATGTAAACATATGAGGGATGAATAATGAAAATAATTAGATTATTAACCATAACCATAAATTTATTGTTTGCCGTTTTATACTCGCAAGGCACAGTTGAGGGTAAAATTATAGATGAAACCGGAGTAGCAATCTCAGGTGCCAATATATATATAAAAAGCAGTGATATAGGCTCTATTTCCGATAGCGATGGTAACTATAAACTGGACTCATTACCTCAAGGAGAATCAGTTTTAGTTGTTGATTTTATTGGATATAAAAAATCAGAAAATATTTTAACAATTAGTTCAGATGAAACGATAACTATTAACATTACACTTACAACAAGTGTTTTGAGTGGACAAGAAGTAGTGGTCGTTGGATATGGAACACAGCAAAGACGAGAAGTCACAGGTTCTATTTCACGTATTTCAGATTTAGCATTAAGGGATGCACGAACTTTAGGTTTTGAAGAGGCGCTCCAAGGAAATGTTTCAGGTGTTGATGTTCAAGAGTATAGTGGTGAGCCAGGCGCAGCGCCAAATATTAGAATTAGAGGTGCAGGTTCTATTAGTGCGGGAAATGAGCCTCTTTATGTCGTAGATGGTTTTCCAATTTCAAAAAATTTAGGTTTGCAAGGGTCTTTATTTAGAAGAAGAACAGCATTTAAACCCCCTTCATCAAATCCTCTAGCAGTTATTAATCCTGATGATATTGAATCTATAGAAATATTGAAAGATGCTTCAGCTGCAGCTATTTATGGTTCAAGGGGTGCTAATGGGGTCGTGATTATAACCACTAAAAGAGCAGGAAAAACGGGCGTACCTGTTATTAAATTTTCATCATATTCAGGATCGCAAACTGTTTCAAATAAGCCAAGCATGATGAACGCTGAGGAAATAATTGCATACGCTAAAGACTCAAGGAATAATAATTATCTACAAACATATGACCCTACAAATAGCGCCAGCGCGAATTACAACCCTAATTATAATCCAAATAATAATACAGGAAGGCCTAGTGGTGGAAATTATCGAATACCTGAAAAATATGTTAGTTGGGACGGTACAGATACAGATTGGTTAGATCTTATTTTTACAGATGCACCTGTTTCAAATAATACTTTTAGTATTTCAAATGGTTCAGAAAATTATGGTTACGTAATCTCAGGCGGATATTTTGATCAAAGTGGTTTGATAAAAAATTCTAATTTTAAAAGATACACTGCTAGCGCTAGAATTAATGGGAAATTCAAGGAAAGATTAGGTTACGGGTTAAATCTAAATACAGTATTTACAAAAAATAACCGGGTCCCAGCAAATGCTCCTTATTTTGGACGCCCACCAGGCATTGTTTATTCTGCGATGGTACATAGTCCAGTTATTAAGCCTTACAATTCAGATGGAACCATTAATCAACTTGACGGACAATCTTATATGGGTAATGGTAATACTTCCGCAAGTAATCCTCTAGCTATTATTGAGGGGATAAAAGAAGAATTAAATAATCATCGTTCTTATGGAAACATTTTTGCTGATATTAACATCATTCCAGGTCTTACTTTTAAATCTTCGGCTGGATTAGATCTTAACAATTATATGGGTTCTTTTTATCGATCAAATTCTTTGCTTTATCGTACAAGTAAATCAGGTGATCCATATGGGCAATCCAGTTCTGGAAGCAGTTATAATTGGCTATGGGAAAATACGGTTAATTATAAAACTTCATTTTCAAATGTACATAACCTATCAATGCTTGCTGGGTATACAGCACAAAAAGAAACAGCCGAAATGAACAATGTTGTTGCAAGAAGTTTTCCTGATGATCAAGTATCCACAATAAGCGGAGGCGCAGTTACCCAAGGAGACGGAACAAAGGAGGAATGGTCGTTGGCTTCAATGTTAGCAAGGCTTAACTACAATTTTGATTATAGATATCTATTAACGCTAGCTGTTAGATCAGACCGGTCTTCAAGATTCGGGAAAAATAATCAGACAGGGGTATTCCCCTCTTTTTCAGCAGCATGGCGCATACATGAAGAATCATTTATGAAATCTCTAGATATGGTAAGCGAATTGAAAATCAGAGCAAGCTATGGTGTGACAGGTAATTTCCAGATTCCGAACTATGGTTCTATTGGGTTATTGGGCCAAGGTTTATATCCTGATGGAAATAATACTAATCCCGCAATTTATCCACAGACATTTAGCAATGCAGATTTAGGCTGGGAAACAACTAAACAAACAAACTTTGGAGCTGACTTCGCACTTTTTGAAGATCGTATTTATGGTTCATTTGACACTTATAATAGTGATACAGAAGATCTACTTCTTTTTGTGGGTGTTCCAGCTTCAACTGGTTTCACAACTGCATTAAAAAATATTGGTAAAGTAAATAATAAAGGACTTGAATTCAATTTAACAAGTAGAAATCTATCCGGAGAATTAAGTTGGTCTACTGATTTTAATTATTCTAGCAATAAAAATGAAGTAATCGAATTAGGTGGAAAAAATGAACCCATTTATTCTAAAGGATCTGCGGGAGTCCGACATATTACTCGAGTAGGAGATGCTGTTGGAAGTTACTTTGGTTGGGTTGTAGATGGTGTATATCAAAGCCAATCTGAAATTGATAGCGCACCAACTGACAAAATGGCTAAGGCTCCTCGCCCAGGGGATTTTAGATTTAAGGATATCAATGGTGATGGAATTGTTGATTCTGATGATCGAACAATAACAGGTTCATATAATCCAGATTATATTTGGGGAATTACAAACAGGTTGAAATATAAGAAT
>DTWI01000070.1 GCA_012963075.1 Fidelibacterota bacterium | reverse complement strand
TGATTGAAAATTCTTTTATAAGAGAAAAAGAATATGGTATTTATGATTTAATTTATTCGTCTCCAGTAGAAAAGTTTATGATATTTCTAGCTAAAGTAATTGCATTTTCATTTATATTGCTTGGAATAGAAACCTTTCTTCTCCTGGGCTATATCTTAATTTCTGAAACAATAACAACGGTATTAGCTTTTAAAATTTTAGTTCTCTGTTTGTTATCGAATGTAGGACTGCTTAGCCTAGGAATATTGGTCTATTTAATTACTAGTCTGAGCAATATTAGAAGTTTCTTATTTCCTTTAATTCTGTTTCCTCTCATTGTTCCTATTCTTATTCATTCATCCAATGTATTTATTCTTACTATTTTGGATGGAAAAATATCTTTATATAACGAATCAGGTTTCTTGTTATTAACTTTTGCACTTGTTTCAATTATTTTTGGTATCAATTTTTTTGATAAACTAGTTAAATACTGATGAACTTAGCTTTATTTATATTATCTATAATTTTAATGGCCTTCAATTTAGTTTGGATTATTTCTTTTACTCCAATGGTACCTGATCAAGAGTGGGCACAAAAAATATTCTATCTACACGTGCCTTTAGCATGGGTTGGTTTTTTATCTTATTTTGTTGTGATGCTTTCAGGCGTGTCATATCTTGGCTCTAGAAATCTTAAACACGATAGACTAGGTCATGCATCGGCTGAAATTGGCACATTATTTACCGGTTTAGTATTGATAACTGGTCCTATTTGGGCAACTCCTATTTGGGGTAAACCTTGGGTGTGGGAACCAAGATTGATAACAACCCTAATTCTATTTCTTATTTATGTAGGGTATTTTATCTTAAGAAATGTTGGTCTATATAGACAGAGAGTAGCACTAATATGTGCTATTGTTGGTATTATAGCATTTCTAAATATTCCTATAATTTTTGCTTCGGTTAATTTTTGGGCTGCAGAAATTCAATCTCATCCTCAAATGGGAATGTCAAAACAACCTTCAGGTATTTTAGCTCCTTTTTTATTTTCTTTATTTGCTTTTACAAATCTTTTTTTTACTATGTTATTATTCAAAATAAGAGTTTTACATTCTAAAGATAAGAAGGACAATTATGTTTAATTATTTGAACTATTTTTTGGGAGCACTATTTGTTGTATTTTTTGCAATTGTTGCTTGGTTTATTTTAAATGTTAAAGCATTAAAAAAAACAGACTAACTAAAGGAGAGTTTTAAAAAAGAAATGGAAAGAAAAATTGTACATATAGTAGGTACTGGAACAATTGGTGAACCACTAATTGGAATCCTCTGTGAGCAAAAAAGTGGTCTTGGGATTGATGAAATAACATTTCACAAGCATACTCCTTTAACAAGCGATAAACCAAAAATACAAAACTTGATAAACAAAGGAGCAAGACTATCAGTTCTTGAAGATAGAATAGATGATTTTAAAGCAATTGGTTTAGAGCCTGAGTTTACTATGGAAGAAGCTATTGCAAGAGCTTCTGTAGTGATTGATTGTACCCCTAAAGGATTTGGCCATGCCAATAAAAAAAAATTCTATGAAAAATATTCCGATAGAGTAAAAGGTTTTCTTGCGCAAGGCAGTGAAGATAATTTTGGAAAAAAATATGCAAGAGGAATTAATGATCATGTAATTACAAAAGAAGATCAATTTTTACAAATTGTTTCATGCAATACTCATAATCTTGCGTGCCTAATCAATACAATAGCTTTAAGTATTGCCCCAGATAATCTTTTAAGTGGAAAATTTGTATGTATTAGAAGAAGTAATGATATTAGCCAAACTTCAAGCTTTGTTCCTGCTCCTACAATTAATGATCATAGTGATAATACTTATGGTACCCATCATGCAAAAGATGCAGCAGAGTTATTTAAAACAATGAACCTTGATCTAAATCTTTTTTCTTCTTCTTTAAAGGTAAATAGTCAGTATATGCATGTTGTTTGGTTTAATCTTGAGTTGAAAGAAATAACTAATAAAGAAAAAGTTTTAGAATTACTTAAACAGGATAAAAGAATAGCATTAACAGAGCATCATTCAACAAATACAGTTTTTTCTTTTGGTAGGGATCAAGGCCAATATGGAAGAATTTTAAATCAAACAGTTATCGTTGAAGATTCTATTAATGTCAAAAATGGAAATGAAATAACAGGATTTTGTTTTACTCCTCAAGATGGAAATTCTATTCTATCAAGCATTTCTGCTACTGTAAAATTTCTAAATCCGCATTCTTACCAAGAGAAAATCAATTCTTTATCTAATTTCTTCTTTGATAGAGTCTAATGTTCCAATATAAAAGAATTGTCACAGAACTTTTAGAAGAAAATACTTATATACTTTACAATGAAGATAAAGAATGTATTATAATTGATCCTGGATATGGTTTCAAACTGATCGATTCCTTTATTCTGTCAAATAATTTAAAACCTTTAGCAATTTTGACAACTCATGCTCATATCGATCACATTGCAAGTGCCTCTGATTTTATTGATAAGTATAATATTGATTTATATTTATGTGAAAATGAACGGCTTATCGTTGAGAATTTTCACAGAGCTGTAAATTATTGGGGAATGGGTGATACCATAAAGAGACCTAATGTATCCCATTGGATTAAAGTCGATCAAAAGAATCTGCAAATAAGTAATTTTAACTTTTCAATTATATTTAATCCTGGGCATTCCCCAGGAAGTATTAGTTTTGTGATGGAAGATTTGGTTTTTTGTGGAGATCTAATTTTCAAAGGTTCAATTGGTAGGACAGATTTACCTCTTGGTAATTCTATTGATATGAAACAATCGCTTAGTTTTTTTGTAAATTCTTTTAAACAGAACTGTAAGCTTCTTCCTGGACACGGAGAAGAAACAACTTTGTATGAAGAATTAAAGTATAATCCTTTTTTAAGAAATGAAGAATAAGATTATTAATAAAACTAAGGAATTATCCTCAAAAAATAAT
>DTWI01000069.1 GCA_012963075.1 Fidelibacterota bacterium | reverse complement strand
CTCGTACTCTAGCAGATTCTTCATACATTAATTTTGATGAAAAATAATCCATTTTCTTAGCAAGCTTTTTTTCCACCGCCTGAGTCTTCCCTTTTAAGAACAAAATCATATGTTCAATCATTTCGTGGTATTCTTTTTCAGGAATAGTGATTAGTCCCAATCCTTTTTTTATAACTTCAGGTTCTTTGTTTTTTGTTGATTCTTTATCAAGCTCTACATAACAATTTCTTATTGGAAATGCTCGATGTAATACATCCAACAATCGTCGCATTGATTTCACATCTGTATAGGGCCCAAAATAGGTTGATTTATCATTAAGAATCGTTCTTGTAACATCAATTTTAGGAAGGCGTTCATTGGTAATTTTTAAGTATGGAAACGACTTATCATCCTTGAGTTGAACATTGTATTTCGGTTTATGTTTTTTGATCAGATTTGCTTCAGTAATAAAAGCATCTGCCTCATCCTGACACACAATCCATTCAAGGGTATTTATTCTTTTGATTAAGGACTGTTCTTTAGGGGTACGATACGATTTTTTTTGGAAATATGATTTAACCCTTTTTTTTAAATCCTTTGCTTTTCCAATATAAATAATGTTATCAGATTTATCTTTGAATTGATAAACGCCAGGAGATACTGGCAATCCATTAATTTTGGAAGTAAGATTTATTTTTAAGTTCTCCAGTATGTCTTGGTAAACAATACCAATACTGCAAAGATTTCTAGCCTTCCTAGTATCATACAGAACATCATAATAAACTTACCAGCTAGTGGGAGGCTTAAATAGGTATCTGTTGGTCCAAATTGCCCTAGCGATGGTCCAATATTCCCCATTCCTGAAGCAGCAGCACCAAAAGAAGATTCCATATCAATTCCCATTGCAGAAAAAGAAAGAGACGCAAAGAAGAAAAACATGATATAGAATAGAAAAAATCCTAACGTTTTTCGAATTACTTCATCTTCAATCACCTTTGAACCAATACGTATCGGAATAATTGCTTTAGAATGAAGAGCACGTTTTAGTTCCATTTTCGCATATTTAAAAATTGCAACTACTCTTATCAGTTTTATTCCTCCACTTGTTGATCCTCCCATCGCACCAACAAACATTAATCCAAACAGTATAAATTGTTTAACATATGGACTCCAAAGTTCATAATCGGTAGCAGTATATCCTGTACTTGTTAAAATTGCTACCACCTGAAAAACTGTATCTAGAACACCAGAACCGTTAGAAGTCATATATGATATCAGTAAAATAACCGATGAGACAATAGCAATAAGTCCAGCATAATATAAAAATTCTCTATCTCTTATATAGGAACGGAATCCTCCTTTTAGCGCTCTGAAATGAAGAACAAAATTTGTTCCTCCAATAATCATAAATAATAAGATGACCGTCTTAACATAAATAGGCTGATCATTGATACTTGAATTAAAGGTAGAAAACCCACCCGTCGGCATCGTAGTAAATGCATGGCAAATCGCATTAAAGAAAGTCATTGAATAAGATAGTAAAAGAAATTCAACAAATGTAAACCCTACATAAAAACCTAACAATATTTTTGCGGTCTCTTGTATTCTAGGAGTCATTTTTTCAGAAGCAGGACCAGGAAATTCAAGATTAAATAATTTCTCACCTGATACCCCGAACAGTGGCAATAAAGCAATGGTAAACACAACAATACCTAATCCACCAATCCACTGTAAAAAAGCCCTCCATAAGAGAATACTTTTTGGAAGACTTTCAATATCAGTTAAAATTGTTGCCCCAGTTGTTGTGACGCCAGACACTGCTTCAAACAATGCATCAGGATAACTTGGAAAATAACCTGAAAAATAAAACGGGAAAGACCCAAGTATTGATGCTAATACCCAACTAAAAACAATAACTAAAAAAACATCTCGATTTGAAAAAGAACGAGCTTTTCTTGATAAAAACCATACAGGAATAGCAGCAATAAAAGAAAATCCTGCTATCTTAAATAAATATAAACTTTGGGTTTCTCCGCTAAAATAATCAATCAATCCTGGAATAAATAAACAAAGCGATAAAAACATTACCAATACTGCAAGAAATCTAAATGTAGGGCGTAGACTCATTCTTCTGATTTGAAGATATTTGCAACTTCTTTTACCTTTGAATTGATACAAAAAATAAGAACCGTATCATTCAATAATATTTGATAATCTCCACTAGGAATGGCAATATGTCCATTGTGATTAACTAAAGCAATCAAACTTCCATGAGGCAAATTTAAATTGGCAATTGGTACTCTAGCTCCTTTAGAATTTCGCTCTACTTCTAACTCAATAGCTTCCATTCCCAACCCACTGAAAATCTGGATTACATTATCTTTATGGTCAATTCGGATTGCTTTGATAATTGAATTAACACTAGATGTATTTTTACTAACAATAGATCCTATGCCAAGACCAGACATACTTTTCACATAATCGGGGTTTGTAACATGAATAATAGATTGTTTTACCTTTAATTGTTTTGCAAGAATCCCCGCTAATAAGTTTAATTGTTGGTCTTCTGTAACTGAAATGAAAGAATCAACATCTCCAATATTTTCATTCTTCAAGAATTCAACATCGGTTGCGTCGGCATGCATAACAATAGAATCACTTAATTGATTGGCAACCTTTTTTGCTTTCTGTTTAGAATTATCAACCAATCTAACAGACATTGTTTTTTGCAATTTTTCAGCAACTCTCCTTCCTATTTTACTTGCTCCAGCAATCATAACTCTTTTGGAACTAGATGTAGAAACTCCAAGAGATGATAATAATGGATTAAGATTTTTTAATTTAACAAAGAAAAATACAGAATCACCTGGTTCAAATTTAAATGAAGCTGGTGGAATTGTCACTTTTTCGTTTCTCACTACAGCAACAATCAAGGACTTAAATTCAGTATTGTTTCTATGAAAATCTTCCACTGTACTATTAACAAGTTTAGATCGGTGATTTATTTTCCTTGAAAATAATACAGCTTTTCCATTTTCAAATTCATAAAATTTATCTGCATAAGGGTGTTTAACGAGTCTTACAATTTCATTGGCAACTTCGTATTCTGGATGAATTACAATATCAATACCAAACTTTTCTGGATGAATACTATTGATATTATTACTATAATCGGTATTTCTAAGACGTGCTACAATTTTCTTTGCCCCTAAATTATGTGATTGCATTGAAGCAATTAAATTAGTTTCATCAGAACTAGTAACACAAAAAACATAGTCTGCATCATTGACATTTGCATCTTTTAATATCTGAGCGTCAGAACCATTCCCCTCGATAACAATGACGTCTAGATGTTCGTTTGCACGTTGACACTTTACAGGATCGGTATCTATTACTGCGATATCATAATCAAGTTCGCTAAGAGATTTCGCAACATGAAAACCAACTTCACCTACTCCTATAATCACAACATTCATGACTGAAAGATAATCTATTAATAATTACAAAAAAAACAACAATATTTCGATTATTTTTTTCTAACTATCTTTGCACCAATTTTTGACAATTTTTCCTCAATTCTATCATACCCTCTGTCAATATGATAAATTCTACTGATAGTACTACATCCTTCTGCACATAACGCGGCAATAATAAGGGAAGCGCTAGCTCTTATATCCGTGGACATAACATCGGCGGAAACTAAATTTCTTCTTCCTTTTATAAACGCAGATTCTTTTTCTACCACAATATTACAACCTAGTCTATTAAGCTCCAAAACATGGTTAAAACGATCAAAATAAATATTCTCTTTTATAGTAGAATCTTCCGAAGCTAAACTCATTAAAAGCATCCACTGTGCTTGAAGATCTGTAGGAAATCCTGGATATTCATTGGTTTCCATATTACAAGCACTAATATTCTTTCCACCTGAAGAAACAACTATGCTATCATCATAAACTTTAAGATTAATATTAGCTTTTTTAAGATGAGAAATAACAGTTTCTAGATGCATTGGATTTACATTATTTAATTTTATTTTTCCACCAGTAGCAGCTGCTGCTATCAAAAAGGTACCTGCTTCAATTCTATCTGGTATAACAGCAACATTATCAATATTATTTAACGAATCTACACCTTGGATTTTTATTATGTTGGTACCAATATCTAATATTTTTGCTCCCATACTATTCAGAAAATGACACAATTGCTGAATTTCAGGTTCAGCTGCTGCATTATGTATTTCAGTATCGCCTTTTGCCAATACTGATGCCATAAGTATATTTCCTGTAGCTCCAACAGAAATTTTGGGTAAAACTATTTTATTTCCTACCAATCTATTTGATTTAGCAATGATATATCCCCCTTCTAAATCAATTTTTGCACCCAATTTTTTCATTCCTTCAATATGGAAATCAACTGGTCTTGGACCCCAAGCACACCCTCCAGGTAAGGATACTTTTGCTTCTCCAAATTTAGATAATAATGGCCCTAAGACATAAAAAGATGCTCTCATTGTTTTTACTAGCTTGTAGGAAGCATACGGCATATTGATAGACTGGGAATTAATATGAATCTTATCATCAATAAATTCAACCTCTGATCCCATTTCTCTTAATAAATTAGCCATTGTTGTCGAATCAGAAAGATTAGGAGTATTTGAAATAGTTAATGTATCATTATGTAAAATCGAAGCGGCCATTAAAGGTAAAACAGCATTTTTTGCACCGCTAATTTGAATATCTCCAAATAGCTGATTTTTTCCTTCTATTTCAAAATAATCCATTAATCTAGATTTGCTACGCAAAATGCAATTGCATAGTTCCCATCATGTGCTATTGATATATTGATATTTGATTGTTTTTTGGAATTAATAAGTACATATGGTTTACCGCTTTCACTATTGAGAATCTCTAATGATTTGAAAGAAAGCATATCAGTCTCATCATAAGAAGATAATGCTTTTTTTATTGCTTCTTTAGCTGCAAACCTTCCTGAAAAATATTCTGACTGGTTTTGCCTATTTTTAGAATCAGATATTTCACTACGAGAAAAAATTTTGTTTAAGAACCTTGATTTCACCTTAGAATTTAAAATCTTGTTAATCCTATCGACTAAAACTATGTCAACACCAAGATTTATATTATTCATTATTGATACCATCAATTATGTCAACTATTTCAGAAATATTTTCAATATCCCAATTTGCCCCTGACTCTTTTACTCCAAAATGATCACCATATTTAGCAAAAATAGTTTTAATTCCTAAATTTTTTGCACCAACAACATCTCTATCAGGCCAATCTCCAACCATTAAAACCTCATCGTTAGAAAGTCCCAACTTCCCCAAAGCAAGCTTAAATGGAGCGGAAGAAGGCTTTCTCTCTTTGGAGTCATCGAAAGTAATAACGACATCAAAGATGTTATGTAATTTTAAGTAATATATCCTCATCCACGCTTCCCGACTTGGTGCATCTGAAACTATTGCAAGCTTAATTCCTTTATTACTTATCTCATTAAGGGTTTTCTCTACATTTGGATATAATTTAAGATGTTTGTCTTTTGCTCTCCTGTATGCAACAATTCCTGCAGCTAAATACTTATAATTAAGACGTCCATCTACTTCTCTTAAAAATTTATTAAAAACATACTGATTTCTTTCCCATCCGTTTTCTTCATAGAGTTGCATAATTCTTTTATAAGATGTTTTGGAATCAATATCAAGGCCAGCTTCTATCATTGAGGAGAGAGCGTTTTTAACGGCTTCTCGTTTCATTGTTACAAAATCAAGTAATGTGTTATCTAAATCAAAAATAACAGCTTTAATCATTCATATTTCTCAGGATTTCTAACCCTATCAATTTCATATTCTGCCATTTTTCTCCATTGTCTATCATTTCTAGCTCTGTCAAAATGGTTAATGGCATTATTTTTATTCCCAGTGGCATTACAATATTCGGCTATACCAAGCTGGAACCATCCTCCACCGAAATTCTTTTTTAAATCAATTGCTTCCAATGCAGCTTCTTTTGCTTTTTCGCATTCTCTAAGCTCATTATAGGCTTCAGATAAATGAAACCAAGACAACATTTCTCTTGGTTTCAAGTCTACTGCTTTACTTAAAGCTTCAACAGATCTATTGTAGTCTTCTAATTTTCCTTTTCCATATGTAACACCAAGTGCATGCCATGCTGCACTGTAATTAGATTTAATACTAATAGCTGCTTTAAGACTTGCAACTGCATCTTCGTATTGTTCTAAATCAATAAATATTTCTCCTAAGCTTTTATGTGCTTTATAGTATTTTTTGTTAAGCTTAACTGTTTCTTCAAAAGCTTTTTTAGCATTATTGAAGTCACCATTGGCTTTATGTGCAAGACCTAAATTATACCAACCTTTATCAAATTTGTATATACTCAAAGCTGTTTCATAGCTTTGGATTGCTTGAGAAATGTTTCCCATGCTCTTGTATAAAATCCCTAATGCGAAATGTGCTTGATAGAATCTATTATTAATGTCTAATACTTGCCTGTATTTTGACATAGCACCTTCCAAATCCCCATTCTTATAATCCTTGTTAGCACTATTGTAAAGTTTCTTGGCAATATTTTGTATGGATTTTTTTGAATCGTTGTAGTTGGAATCAAGAGATAAAGATTGTTTATAATATGTTATTGCAGCAATATAATCTTTTTTTCCTTCATAAGCTTTTGCCAAACCAAAAAGCGCAGGAATATATTTTGGTATACTATCCAATACTTCTTTAAATCCTACAATAGCATCACCAAATCTACCATCTTGTACCGCTCTATTAGAATTATTCGCTTTGTTTCTTAGTCCATTTAGACGATCAAACTCTTTTCTTAATTGGTCATTGCCTTTATCAGCATCAATAGCTTCTCTTATTTTTTCACCAGCAAGTTCTAAATTACCATTTGATAAAGCTTGTCTTGATTCGTCAAAAAGTTGCATTGCAGAAGTTTGAGCAAAAACAGTTGTAAAAAATAACAGAATAAAAACAATTTTTTTCATTATATCACCTTTAAATATTTCTTTATTATTGACCTTTAATCTAAAAATCTTTTCAAAATAATATTAACATTTTTTTGTGCCGAAGGCGGGACTTGAACCCACACAGAGTTTCCTCCACTAGCCCCTCAAGCTAGCGTGTCTACCAAT
>DTWI01000068.1 GCA_012963075.1 Fidelibacterota bacterium | reverse complement strand
TAATTCAACCAGAACAACGTCTCGACGTTTATTAAGGAAAGGGAGTAGATAAAAATGAAAAATACATTTAAAATATTCCTTGGATGCGCAGTGTTAGCTTCATCGCTAACTGCGGGCACAGTAAGATCGCAAGGTACTGCTGGTGCCGCTCAGCTGTTGATTCCGGTCGGGGCTGAAACGATTGCTCTTAGCGGAGCAAACGCAGCGGGTGTAACTGGTGTAGATGCGCTATGGTTAAACGTAGCAGGTCTTGCACATCACTCCGCTGGTTTTCAAGGAACTGTTTCAACCATGTCCTATATTGCTGACATTAATGTTACGCATGCTGGCATGATTGTAAGTATGGGAGAAACTGGTACATTTGGAATGACTATCAAGGCATTAGACTTTGGTGATATTCCAAGAACCTCTGCTATTGCACCTGAGGGTGACGGGCAGACTTTTTCTCCTAGCTTCTTCACTGCAACCGTAGGATTTGCGAGAGCATTTTCTGATCGTGTTAATGTTGGTGTTGCTGTAAAGGTTATTTCAGAAACAATTGAAGAAACCTCTGCAACAGGCGCCGCAATTGATGTTGGTGTTCAATATAAATTCCCAACTCAACCATTAACATTCGGTGTTACAATGAAGAACGTTGGTAGTAGAATGCATTATGATGGTATTAATCTAGATCAAACCCTTCAACCTGAAGGAGCTGCTTCTGGAGCATCAAATGAAACATTCAGAGTAGTAGCAGATAATTTTGCACTTCCAACTAGCTTAAATATATCCGCTAGCTATACACTACTTAACAATTTAGACCTGAGTGCTAATTTCACTAACCATTCTTACCAAACTAACACATTGGGCATTGGTGCTAAATACACTATGGGCTCAGCATGGGTTGGTGCAGGAACTGTTATATCCTTAGGGGATGACGAACAACCTGCAGATGTATCCGATGCAGATTGGGGAGAAATGAATGGCACCCTTTGGGGAATGTCAGTAGGTGCGGGTGTTGCTGTACCTGTTGGTGATTACAATATGCATATTTCATATGCTATGAGATCAGCAAATGAATACTTTGATGATCACAGTGTTATTCAAGTCTCTTTAGATTTTTAAACAGTTCTAGTTTAAGATTCTAAATAAAAGGGGCTCTTTATGAGCCCCTTTTATTTATCAAACAATAAATCAATATTATCTTTTAATATTTCTGGTGGGATGTTTTGTCCTAAAAAATACCTTCCTGTTGTATTTTCAAAATGTATTTCCCAATGAAGATGTGCCCCTTTAGCGTTTCTTAGCGCTCCACTTGAAGTTCCTGTATTCCCCGCCAATCCAACCACCTGCCCTTTTTCAACATTGACACCAGGAAGAATTCCTTCGGCAATGCTTGATAAGTGAGCATACACACTAATTGTTCTAAAATTAGGAACAATGGTGTATCCATGATCAATAATGATAGACTTTCCAAGTAATATATAATTATAAATATCATCAGGGGTTTTGGACAGTTTCTGTGTTGTTTCTAAAAAAGCCTTATATGTATCAATATCAACATCGCTATGGGTTGGATTGCTACGTACCACAATACCGCTAGAAACAGCCATAATAGGCGTATTTAGGGGTGTTGGGAAGTCAATTCCTTCGTGGATACCTGCTCTATACTCTCGCAACGCGTTTGGGAGCAAATTTGAGTATTCAGGGACAGAATAATTTTGAGATGGAAGCTGTATAGTTTGTAGCAACTCGTCCGTGTGTAGATTGACGTCTTCATCTATGTAAAACAAGAACCCATTCTTAGGGGTACTAATTTCTGGTGCAATTGATGCTGTTGGTGCAGCGCACGCACTTAAAACAACCATTATTAATATATATATACTGTTACGAATTGCTGGTTACCACATATTCTAAGCCATTATACATTATACTAATTTTAATGATAGTCTTTTTTTCTTTATTAGTCCAAACTTTTATTATTGAACTATTAAGAAAGACTTTATTTAAGATGTCCATATCTTTTGTGGTGGTGGTATTTGATTTTTTTATATCTAATCTATATAAAACCATATCAATTGTATTAATTGTCTCTTCATTTGCTTCTAAAAATCGTATCTCGCAAGACATATCGTCCAATAGTTCCATATCTTTTTCCCATTTTGCATCCTGAATTGCTATTGGGTTTCCTGACAATAGAAAAAGTATAAGATTTTTTTCACCAAAACTATTTTTATCATATTTTAATGTTTCAAAAAGCATTTCTCCTGCACCGATAGGCGTAAATATTATTTTTTCTTCAATTGTTATGTTGCAGAAATTTATTTTTCCATACAAAGACACACTGTAATTAGGCTTTGTTTGTGTAAACACAATAGACTGGGCAAAAAAAACAATTAACAGAACAAAGAATGTCTTTCTATATTTTTTCAAACCTTAAAGCAATATTGAGGTTGCAATAATAAAGTATAGAGCTACTCCCAAAATATCAATAGCAGTAGTCACAAATGGGCCGGTGGAAATTGCGGGATCAAAGTCTAGTTTTTTTAACAACAGCGGTACGCTTGTTCCCACTGCGGTTGCAATAATCATTGAACACACAATGCTTAAACCAATCACAAGCCCAAAGTTTTCTACTTCATTTCCTGTAATAAATGCAGAAGCAAAACCAATTAATGCTCCATAAAGAACGCCCAAGATTGCTCCCACAACAATTTCCTTTAATACTAAATTGACTGTATTGCCAATATCCACCCTTCCTGTAGCAAGCCCCCGCACAACAATAGTGGAAGACTGAGTACCAATATTGCCTCCCATACCAATAATAACTGGAATAAACGCTGCTAACACTATTATTTCCTTTAACAACGCATCAAAATATCCAATAATAGCTGCTGCACAAATTCCACCAATTAAGCTTGCAAAAATCCATGGAGCTCTTGCTTGAGCATTTTCTAAAGGAGATTTTAGTAGAATTTCTCTATCTTTACCAACCCCAGCCATTTGTAAAAAATCTTCAGAAGCTTCTTGTCGAATAATGTCTACAACATCATCAATGGTTACAATTCCAAGAAACTTATTTTGTTTATTTACAACCGGTAGAGCAAGATAATTATATTGTGCTACAATTTTTGCTACTTCTTCTTGGTCCGTATCAGAAGTGACTGCATGGATATCTTTAATCATAATTTCATGAAGTTTTTTTGTATTTTTAAAAGTAACTAAATTTCTTAGCGAAAGAACCCCAACCAATCTTTCTTTATCGTCTACCACATACACATAAAACACCTTTTCATTCTCAGGAAAGGATTGTAACTGTGCAATGGCATTTTTAACGGTTGTATTTTGATTGAGCATAAATGTCTCTTTTGTCATAACGCTTCCTGCGCTATCGTCGGCGTAAGACATAATTTCTTCTACATCTTCTAAATCCTCTCCTTCTAGTCTTTCTAAAATAGCAGCTTGCTGTTTTTCGGGAAGCATACTAATAATCGTTGCTTGATCATTAGCGCCTAAATACTGGAATGTTTTAGAGATATTTGCCACACTTTTTTCTGATAATACATTTTCAATGAGAGACTCATCTAATTCTTCTAAAACTTGTGCTCTATATGCGAAAGTTGGAGACAGTCTAAAAATAATTTTTTGATTTTCTGTATTCAATCCTCTCATCAGAAGCGCAATATCTGCTGGATGTGTTTTACGGATAATTTTAGTTAGGTTTTCCCCAGCTTTTCTTCGTAAAAGCCTTTCTATCGTTGTTTTTAACAAAGAAATTTCTGTTGAGAAGATTGCTTTTTTCATTGTATTGAATTTTCAATAAATTAACTCTACTTTATAACAAATTAAAGATTAAGTAAATGGCTAAAATAACTGCGCAATCAGAAAACTTTTCTAAGTGGTACACCGATACAATATTACATGCTGATTTGGCTGATTATGGCCCAGTAAAAGGGACCATGGTTATCAAACCATATGGATTTGCCTTATGGTCCAATGTGAAAAAAGCGTTAAATACAATGATTGAAGAAACAGGACATGAAAATGCTTACTTTCCTCTTTTTATCCCAAAAAGTTTTTTTGAAAAAGAAGCAAAACACGTAGAAGGATTTGCAAAAGAATGCGCCATTGTTACGCATTCAAAGCTAATTGCTACCGACAATGGTCTTGAAGTAGATCCAGCCTCAAAATTAGAAGAAGAAATTATTGTTAGACCAACATCAGAAACAATTATTTGGTCAATGTTTAAAAAATGGATTACGTCATATCGTGATTTACCTGTAATGATTAATCAGTGGGCAAATGTTGTTCGTTGGGAAATGAGAACAAGATTATTTTTAAGGACATCTGAATTTTTATGGCAAGAAGGACATACTGCACACGCCACCAAAGAAGAAGCCATGAAAGAAACATTACAAATTGTTGAAATCTATAAATCTTTGTTTGAGGACTATCTTGCAATTCCAACCGTAATTGGTAGAAAGTCTGATGCAGAAAAATTTGCTGGAGCTGAAGAAACTTATTCAATTGAAACAATGATGCTTGATAAAAAAGCACTTCAAGGCGGGACATCACACTATTTAGGAACAAATTTTGGAGATGCTTTTGATGTTAAATTTCAAAACAAAGAAAATAAACAACAACCTGTCTTTGCAACAAGTTGGGGCGTAAGTACGCGCGTGATCGGAGCACTTATTATGGTTCATGGAGACAATAAAGGGCTGAAAATCCCTCCAAAGGTTGCTCCACACCAAGTAATTATTGTTCCTATTAATCCAAAAAACGAAAATGAAAAAGAATTCAATAATTTTGTTGATATAGTAGCAAATGATTTAAATAAAAATAGGATAAGATATAAAATAGATACTTCTGAAAATACACCTGGATTCAAATTTAATTTTTGGGAATTAAGAGGCGTTCCTATTAGGCTTGAAATTGGTTTACAAGAATATAAAGATCAAAAACTAACCTTGTGCAGAAGAGATACAGGCGAAAAAACTTCTATTAAACATAATGATTCCAGTGTTATCACAAAAATGTTAGATGATATTCAATTGAATATGTATAATTCTGCTGATGCTTTTTTAAAAAAGAATACTATAGAATTAAATAACTATAAAGACCTTAAAGAAAAACTATCAAAAGACAACTGTTTTGTTAAAGCCTACTGGGACGGTTCTGCAGCATCAGAATTGAAAGTTAAGGAAGATACAAAAGCTACTATTAGATGTATTCTAGAAGATGTGGATAATAAAAAATCAAAATGTATTGTTTCAAAAAAGCCGGCAAAACATATAGTAATTTTTGCTAAAGCTTATTAGTCAAAATGTTATTAAAAATTTTACAATTCATTTTACTATTACCAGCATTATGCTTGTTTTATTTGCTCGTCTGGCCCGTTGAGATAGACCCCGTTGCTTGGGACGCCCCTATTGCTCCTGCTATGGAAAGCAGTTTTGCAAAGAATAATTTTCTAAAAAATGTAGAAATTTTAGGACTAAATGATGGTATTGGTCCAGAAGACGTTGCTATTGATGATAATGGAAATATGTATGCTGGCTACGACGATGGTAGAATTATAAAATATGATAAAACAGGAAATCGAATAGGTGTTTTTGTCGAGACTTTTGGACGTCCTCTTGGTATGCGATTTGATTTGGACGGTAATTTAATTATAGCTGACGCTGTGAGAGGATTAATAAAAGTTGATATGCAAGGAACACTTACTGTTCTTGCAACAGAATCTGATGGTATTCCATTAAAGTTTACTGACGACTTGGATATTGCGAATGACGGAAAAATCTATTTTAGCGATGCATCTACTCGCTATGGAATAGGTGAAGATCGCTTTGATTTGATGGAACATAGACCAAATGGAAGGCTTGTAGTATATGATCCAGAAACTAACAAAACTACAACATTGCTTGATAATTTATATTTTGCAAACGGAGTTGCCATGAGCCCAGATGGAACTTTTGTTCTTTTCAATGAAACATATATGTATCGTGTTCAAAAATATT
>DTWI01000067.1 GCA_012963075.1 Fidelibacterota bacterium | reverse complement strand
TGAAGCAAGTGATCAAGAAATTATGCCTGAATTTATGGGGTCAAATGAACCAGATAATAAAAATTGAATAAATAAGAATCTATGAAAAAGAAAAAAATACTTGTTTTAGGTTCATCTGGATTTTTAGGAAGCCATTTAACAAATATATTGTTATCAAATGGCCATGACGTAATTCAATTTGACAGCATTCCACCCGCCAAACAAAATTCTGATAGCCAATTTATTCTTGGATCAATCCTCAATATGGGACATCTTCAGAAAGCAATGAGTGGAATTGATATTGTATATCATTTTGCTGCCATAACCGATATTGATATTGTAGAACAGAACCCGGCTCAGGCGATCGAAGTCAACATTGCAGGAACAACAAACGTATTGGAAGCGTCCATCCAGGAAAATGTAAAAAGAATAATTTTCTCAAGCAGTGTTTACGTATATAGCGAATATGGGGGTGTTTACAAATCAACCAAACAGGCTTGTGAATTGTTGATCGAAGATTATTTTAATATGCACGGATTGCCCTATACAATACTACAATTAGGATCCGCCTATGGCCCCGGTGCAAAAAAGACGAATTTGATTGGTAAGTTTATCAAAGAAGCCCTGAATAATAATGAAATAATTCATGATGGCAACGGAGAAGAAATCAGACAATATATTTATGTGGAAGATGTAGCACGAACAGCAATGGCCTTAATGGAAGAAAAATACATGGGCAAGAAAGTTATTTTGTTGGGGACTGAAAAAATCAAAATATCAGAATTAATGGCTGAAATCCAATCCCAAATAAATCGAAATATTAAATTAGTTTTTAATCAAGATGATTATGGAATCCACTATAAAGAGACCCCATTCAGTACCGAGCCTAACGGCGCTATATTTTTTGATTCTACAAATGGAGTCCCAATAAAAAAAGGAATAGAAAAAACCATTACGTCCGCTAAAATTGAAATAGGTATTTAACCAATAGCAATTAGATTGTCCATTGTAAGGAATTCTTTCAATTACCTCAGTCAACATAAACATATTGAAGTCCATTGAAGCTGCTGGAGGTGCAGCGGCAAATTTATTCAAAAGAATAACGAAAGATCGCCCTACCTCCGTGCTGATTCCTGGCGGGAAATCGCCAATACCTTTTTATCATAAATTGGCTAAATCAGATTTGAATTGGGGGGGCATTACACTGCTTGCTACCGATGAACGTATGGTTTCATTTTCAGATGAAAATCGAAATACAAAAATGATTCAATTGGAATTATTGTCAAATATAAAATCGGGGAAACCACCGGCTCTGATTGAAGATTATCCCCAGAATGCAGAAGAAACAAATTTAAAATTGGACAGTTTATCTTTGAGAATAATTAATGAAGGATTACCAAAGGCTGCATTTTTAGGGATGGGTTCTGATGGTCATACAGCCGGACTATTTACAACATCGGAATCAACCTCTGAAAGCAATGATCAATTCACTGTAATTAAAAGGCCAAATGATTCCTTTGTCCGAGTTTCAATCTCAATGAAAGTTTTATGCTCAATCCCTAATTTGGTATTATTTGTAACCGGAAAAGAAAAAAGACCTATTTTAACAAAAGTATTATCAAATGAGGATACGAGTACAATATTCCCAGTTTCATATTTATTAAAGTACGGTAAAGGACAAAAGACAATTATCTGTGACCGTTTCGCAGCACCAAGCAATTTTCCTATGGGGAAATTAAAATTATCCCTTGATTAGGTGAGCCATATTTCTTTCTGGGAGGAATCTTAAGAAATTTTCTAAAAAGCCAACTAACATAGAGTACATAATTTAAATTAACTCCAATATTAAAAACGCCCATCTTTAGAGGGGTGTTTGCCGCAGGATGCGGGGGACGGGGTGTGTTCATAATCTGAATGATTATAATAAAGCTATCAACAAAAAAACAAATTCAATTACTTAATCAAATCGAAAATGAAAAAGTAGATAACAAAAAACTTATTGTCTACTATCTAGGGCAATCAGGATATGTTCTTAAAACAAAAAATACCATTATCTATATAGATCCCTATCTTTCCGATTATGTATCTCACACCAGTGGATTATATGACAAAGAAATGGTTCGCAATTACCCACCACCAT
>DTWI01000066.1 GCA_012963075.1 Fidelibacterota bacterium | reverse complement strand
TTTACTATTAGATAATAGATGAATATCTAAAGGGCAATCTTGCCAATAACGAAAAAAAGTTTTAAAAAAAGTGTTCCATATATCAGAATAGGCATCACATGAGATTACCAATAAATCAATGTTTTTAATTTTTCCCATTGGTCTATTTTACTTTTAGGGTGAGAATCTATTATTAATAAATGGTCAACCAATGGTCGATCATTTCATCCATCAAAGTCTCAAAAGTATATTCAGGTTTCCATCCAAAGGTCGTCCTTAATTTAGTAGAATCTCCTCTTAAATATTTCAAATCTTCTGCCCTCATGAATTTTTTATCCTGGATAACAAAATCTTTATAATTCAAATCTAATCGGCTAAATACATAATCACACATATCTCTTACTGAATTGGTTACGCCAGTTGCACATACAAAATCATCTGGTTCGGTATGGTTTATAATCATATGCATTGCACGGACATAATCTTTGGAGTGCCCCCAATCACGACATGCATCCATATTACCCAAAGCAAGTTTTTCCTGTAATCCCTTTTTAATTTTTACTGCAGCTTTAATAACTTTGTTCGTCACAAAATTAGATCCTCGCCTTGGGGATTCATGATTAAATAAAATCCCATTTGCTGCAAATAAATTATACGCATTCCTGTAATGCTGAACCATGTTAAACCCAAAAACCTTTGTACATCCATATGGGCTCGTGGGACTCATTTTAGTTGTTTCTCGTTGATACCCATCTTCATCTACAGTCCGACCAAACATTTCTGATGATGATGCCTGATAAAACCTTGCTGTGGGACAATTGTTCTTAAAAGCTTCCAAAATATTTAGAAGTCCAAGCGCATTGGTCTGAACGGTAAATTGCGGAATATCCATACTAATCCTCACATGGCTCTGTGCGGCAATATTGTATATTTCATCGGGTTGGATGGTTCTTATCATCCTTTCTAATGAACTTACATCAAGTAAATCACCATATTCGGTCTCAACCCCATTCCCAATTAAATGGTCTATTCTACTTTCCTGATGTTCGGCAATAGAATTACGTCTTACGATACCATAAACTTTATAATCTTTTTCTAATAAATATTCAGAAAGGTAGCTGCCGTCCTGTCCATTAATCCCTGTTATAAACGCTTTCTTTTTCATTTAAATATTTCCATGTTTTTTAAATTTGGCCAATCTTCCAACACCCATTGTTTTGGTTTTCTTTTTATTGCGTCTGATAATTTTTCTAATCCTATTTGAGCTGTTTCCGGTGTCATATAATAATGATATCCTTTCGACTTAATGTTTTGGTCTCTCCAGGGAATATCCGGTTCTCTGCCATCGTATGACATTCGTTTAAGTTCATCCCGAGCTTCTTTATCATCAGTTAAAATCATGCCGCCCTTGCTCAGGTTCAAATGTTTTTGGAATTGGAAACTCAAACACATAAAGGTATTTGGAATGTAACTATTCTTTTTCCATAGTACAGCAGCATCAATGATATTCGTACCACCCAAGTAATAATAATCAACCCAGTCTTCTTCTTTCCAATCCCAATCAATTCCTATCTTATCCCCCAGGAATGCCACTGAAAGATAGGTCCGGGTTGGCACTGTGATTTTATCTACCTTTTGATATCTCAAACATAATTCTAACGAATGGGTACAACTATCCACAGCAACGGCGAAAGGTGCACCATAAAATTCCGCAATGGCATTTTCAAAATCGATTACCGCTTGGAAACTCATTTTATACACTCCACATTTAAACTTATCAATTTCCCATTTTTCTTGTCCATGTGCGGCAGGTATGCCTGTGAGTGGTCATCGAATTGGGCGTGTTCTGTATCTTTCCAATCATATCTTTGGATATTTCTCATGCCTGCCTTTTCCAGTAACTGTTTTAAACTATTAAAATCGTAAGTGGTTTTATGAAAGATAGTGGTTTCCCCCATTTTCATTTTCCCGTATAAAGGACCTAAAAAAATTTCTAAATAATACTCATCCTTCAAATACAAATTAACCATAACTTCAAAATCTGGGACAGCCAATCGTAAAATACCAAAAGGTTTTAGGATATTTTTCCATCTAATTAATAAAGAAATAATTTCATCTCTATCAAAATATTCAATAAAATGAGAAGCATATATTAATTCTGCAGAATTATTATCATAATCTTTGAGAAAAATATCTGATGAATCAATATGGTCATAATCACCACCATCTATATGGACCCAGCCCTTCCCAAAATCTCTCCATCCACACCCTATATTAAATTTCATTAATTGACACCTTGTCATTTTCTATCCCTTTGTAAGGGCCTGTTTTATACTCATAAACAATTGTATTATCTTCCTGTATGACATAGTTATGGCCACCAGCAAATGTCATGGAACAGTCACCTGGGTATAAAATTATCTGGTCAATGATGGTATCATCTAAATCATACATCACAACCTTTACACTGCCCTTAACTACTATCCATGATTCTTGGGCAATGACTTCTTTTTCGCCCTCTTTATAAATATGTTTGTGCGGTTTAAATGTTCTCCCCTCATCCATATGTAAGGTAGCTAATTGAAGATGTTCTTCTTCTGGTGCAACATTTATTCTTGCCAATCCATCTTTGGTAGATAAACTTTCAATCTCTTCCAATCTATGGACAAGATGCAAGAGCCTGGACGGTTCAATTCTAGAATATATCAATTTCATAATTATTTAATCATTTTT
>DTWI01000065.1 GCA_012963075.1 Fidelibacterota bacterium | reverse complement strand
TTAATATTAAACTTAGTGCCATTACAATTATTCCAGCAGTTACGCCTATAATAGGATCGCTAGGCTTTCCATACTCTCTTGATACAGGTAATAGCTCATTTAAAGATACATAAATCATAATACCAGCACAAAAAGCAAAAGATATTCCAAATAATGCGTCATTATATACAGTACTAAAAATCAAAAATCCAATCAATGCACCAACAGGTTCAGCAAGACCTGAAGCAAAAGACACCCAAAATGCTTTACTTTTACTCTTAGTAGCATAATAAATAGGAACTGAAACTGCTAACCCTTCAGGGATATTATGGATTGCAATAGCAATTGCAAGAGTTGCTCCAACAGTTGGATCATATACTGCAGCTGTGAATGTTGCAAATCCTTCTGGAAAATTATGAATAGCTAAAGCAAATGCAGAAAATACTCCTGTACGGACTAACAATGATTCATCTTTATTGGAAGATCGTGAAATAAAATCAGCTATTGAATGGTGTTCAAATAATTGGTCGATAAAGAACATAATTGATAGTCCCATTATAAAGGAAGTAACCCCAACTAATTTTCCAAAAGTATCTCCATATAGTCCTCCCAATGAATCAAAAGAAAGCAGAAGGAGTTCCATAAAAGAAACATAAATCATTACTCCAGCTGAAAATCCAAGAGCCAGTGATAGCAATCTTTTATTTTCAAATTTTGAGTATAAGCCTAGGAAACTACCAATCCCTGTGCTTAATCCAGCAAAAGTTGCAAGCGCAAATCCAATTAAAATATTATTCGAGTCCATCTTTGATTTTCTTATTAAATTATTTTATGCAAATTACAAAAAATCATGTTCGAAGCAATTAAAATTATATTATCAGCAATAATTATTTTTATTGCTTCTGAAGTTGCAAAGAAAAGCATCATTCTAGGATCGATTATTGTATCACTACCACTGATGTCACTATTAACAATTATGTGGTTATATATTGATACAAAAGATACTGATCGTATAGCTACATTTTCTCATAGTATACTATGGATGACATTACTTTCTTTGTCTTTTTTTATCATATTCCCATATTTACTAAAGAAAAATTTATCTTTTGGTTTTAGTATGACTATTGCATTAGTAATTATGGTTTCTCTATTTCTTTTGCTAATAGCTTTATTAAAGAAATTTGGGATAGAAGTTCTTTAATGTTGGTGTCCTGTTCCCAATAGATTCATTAACAAATATAAAACTCCTATTGTAATAATCAAAAATGCTGCGATTAGATTTGTATTGAATTTTTTGTTAACAGAATCGAGTTGCTTCTGTGCTTTCTCTTTAAAGAATAAGAATAACAGCACAATACCAATTAAAGTAAGTGCAATTCCTAAAACATAAATAAAAATACTGAAATAAAGCGCTGGACCGCTGAAAGTCATACCTGCAATCAATACTACTCCCAAGGCCGATGGACATGGAATCAGTCCGGCAACAAATCCAGTCACAATAGGACTAGAAAATTTAGATTCATTAAAATGAAAATGTGCTGGATCATCACAATCTTCATCGCCTTCATGACGAGTTTCTTTTAAAGATCTATAAAGAAGGTATATACCTAATGATATAATTAAGGCAGGTCCAATAAACTCTAGAAAAATAGGAAATTTATCACTTCCAAGTTTAATCAGATATGCCAGTAAAGAAAAAAGCATAAAATGGGTTATAATTAAAGCAATAATTAACTGGATAGCACCCCAAACACGTATTCTACCACCAGTTAGGTAAGCGAGAATAAATGTTTTACCATGACCAGGCTCTAATGCATGAAACATTCCAAGAATAAAAATAAATGGTAAAGTAAGATTGCTGGTTAAATATTGAATAATTTCATTCATTTTTTGTTCTTTCATGCTTGGTAGGAACTGCATCATAACCACTGGATCCCCATGGATGACACTTAATAATTC
Organism: Fidelibacterota bacterium; assembly: GCA_012963075.1. The sequence goes on along the minus strand of DTWI01000065.1, from coordinate 6,860 downwards.
TTTTGAATGACAATACCGAACCTTGGATTACTCCCCATTGTTGAATTGATTCCATTGCATAATTGGAACAAGTTGGTTGATAACGACAATTTGAACCCAAAATTGGGGATAAAACAATTTGATATATTCTTATCATTTTTATAAAAAAAATCGACATAATCTTACTTAACAATTTATTTCTTATCAAAATCTTTGTAGAGCATACTGGTTTGAATATCCTTGTTTGCTTGATATTTCCCACCTTCATACGAATCATAATCTCCATCAATAGAATGATAAAAAATTTGACAAATTTCTACACCAGGATAGATCTTAACTGGTTGAACACAAAAAATTTCAAGTGTCCAGTATCCTTTAAATCCTACATCTCCAAATCCAGCTGTAATATGAACAAACAATCCTAATCTACCAACAGATGATCTTCCTTCTAACATAGGAATAAAATTATCGGTTTCTGTATATTCAATGGTTCTTCCTAAGAATAATTTGTTACTTTCTAGAAGCAATCCTTCTTTTGGGATAATAATTTTGGTTCCTGAATTTTCTTTTTTCATATCTAAAATAGGGGAGTCATATTTTAACAATTCATTATGTAATCGTAAATTATAGCTGTTGGGATTAACTTGATTCTCGTCAAAAGGATCAATTATTATATCTTTCCCTTGTCTATTGATAATTTCTTTTCCTGATAGAATCATAATATTGGTCTACATTATATAATTTTTTTTAGGTTACAAAGTAATTTTTGTATTTTACAGCATGGATTTTATACTATGGTGGCAAACTTTACCTTCAAAAATGGATCCAGTCCTACTTTCGATTGGTTCATTCTCTATTTATTGGTACTCGACAATGTATCTTGTCGCATTTGGTGTTGTGTATCTTCTTTGTAGAAAAGAAATCAATAATAACAAATTCACAAAATTAACTTTATCAGAATTTGAAGACTTGTTATCATGGTGTTTTATCGCATTAATTCTTGGAGCACGTTTTGGATATGTTTTATTTTATAACTTTGAATATTACTTAGAAAATCCATTAGAGATTCTTCTTCCTTTTTCTATCCAAAATGGAGTATGGAAATTTACTGGTATTACAGGTATGTCTTATCACGGTGGCTTAATTGGTGTTCTTATTGCAATGTGGATGTATGGAAGAAAAAAAAGATTACATTTATATACCATTGCAGATTTTATGACACCAGCCATTCCTTTAGGATATTTCTTTGGAAGAATTGGAAATTTTATCAATGGAGAATTATACGGTCGAGTAACAGAAGCATCAATTGGAATGTATTTCCCAAATTCTGGCAATTATGAATTAAGGCATCCTTCACAATTATATGAAGCATTTTTTGAAGGCATTATACTTTTCTTTTTAATAAAACATTTAAAAAATAGATTTCAAGGATTCAATAGTGGATTATATGTATTTGGATATGCATTTTTCCGTTTTTTCATCGAGTATTTCCGAGAACCTGATGTCCACTTAGGGTTTATCTTATTTAATTTGAGTATGGGACAATTATTATGTCTTGCAATGATGGGTGGTGCTATTACTATCTGGATTACTGGATATAAATTAGACTCTAAAAATTAAACGAAAATACCGGGTCTGCATTAGTCATACTAGCTGATTGAATAATTTCTCCGCTATAAAAATTTACAATATTACGTTGCTTGTTATATAAATCCATAAACAACGAATTCAGGATAGCAATTTTAGGAGATAAAGAAAAATCTTCTATTTCCAAAAAGAAAAGAGTGTATTCTGTTCCAACTTTTTTACCAATATATTTCCATCTATAATCTTGAAGAACAAAATTATCAGATAAGTAGTTGACTAGAAAAATATCAATACCATCATTTTCTTTTTTGGTACCTAGATCTATTGTTTTGTAATTAGCATTCTCTAGCAAAAGATTGATATCATGTGTAAAAACTTGTATAGTAATTTCAGCTCTTTTTTCTTCTGATTTGAATTGTATATCAGTCGTAGAAATAAAAAACTGATGTGCAAAAACTATGCTCAATAAAAATATTGAACCTATTGCCCTTGGAATACAATTCATCGTTTATTCAGAGGTATCTGGACTTGGAGCATCATCACCTACGCGTTGCATTAGATTTTTGCTTTCACCCCAACCAGAAGATTTAAATGTCTCAAATCGTGTCGGTTGTACTTTCTCAGGCCAATGATTATTACCTCTATCAACATCAGCAGTCTGGAAAAACGGATCTAATGTCATATTTTTGACTGGTTTTTCTGTTTTAAACACTTTTATGATTTCACCTCTATTGAATCTCCATACTTCTACTGGAATTTTAATCACTTCTTTTTCTCCATCTTCATATTCAAATTGAAGAATAATAGGCATAATTAAACCGCTATTATCTGAGAATTTTACGGAATAGAAATGATCATTTTCATCTACTAAAGCACGTTCTTTATCTGACAAATCATCTATAAAATCACGATATTCGTTTCTATCTTTTTTAGTGATTTGATCTTTATCATAGTTATCATAAAAATCTCTAACATTTGGATCACGTTCTGTTAATGTTGCTTCAATATCTTCTTCATCAAGCATTGCACTATAGTATTGATTATCATCTTCATCTTGTTTTTCAAATGTTTTTTGTCTTTCCGGATCCATTTCAAGCTGATACCAATCAACAGATTCAATAGAAAGATCTACATGATCATTACCAAAAAACCATCCTCTCCAAAACCAGTCTAAATCCACTGCAGATGCATTTTCCATAATACGGAAAAAATCTGTAGGAGTTGGATGTTTAAACATCCATGTTTTAGAATATTCTTTAAAAGCAAAATCAAATAACTCACGTCCCATAATAGTATCTCTTAAAATATTCAAGGCTAAAGTTGGTTTTCCATAAGCATTTGCACCAAATTGATAAATGGATTCAGAATTAGTCATGATTGGCATAATATTGGATTTATCACCTTTCATATACTGAACAATATAGTCTACGTTTTTTGAAGGATGAAATAATTCTGTATCCCATTCTCTCCCTGCTAAGTCATCCATGAAAGAATTAAGACCTTCATCCATCCAAGTCCATTGTCGTTCATCAGAATTAACAATCATAGGAAACCAATTGTGTCCTACTTCATGAATAATAACTCCGATTAAACCTTTTTTAGTACGTTCAGAATAGGTTCCATCCTCTTCTGGTCTATATCCATTAAAACAAATCATTGGATATTCCATTCCCATATGATTGATATGAGCTGAAATAGCTACAGGATAAGGATAATCAAAAGTAAACTTTGAATATACATCAATGGTATGCGCAACAGATTTTGTAGAGTACTGTCCCCAAAGTGGTTCTGCTTCGTTTGGATAATAAGACATTGCCATAATTGTGCGACCATTCAAATCAACACCAAGGGCATCCCAAATATATTTTCTTGATGTAGCAAACCCATAATCACGAACATTTTTTGCTTTAAAGTGCCATGTTTTTTTCTCTTCAGGTTGAGTTTTTTCATTTTCTAATGCTTCAGCATTGGTTACAATCTTGACAGGTTCATCAGCAGTTTCTGATTCTTTTAATCTAGCAATTTGATCCTTTGATAATACTTGTTGTGGATTCTGCAGTAATCCTGTAGCCCCTAATACATGATCGGCAGGCACTGTAATCTTTACATCATAGTCTCCAAAAATTAATGTGAATTCTCCTCGCCCTAAAAACTGTTTGTTTTGCCAGCCATAAATATCATTATACATACACATACGTGGAAAAAATTGTGCGATAGTATAGATATAATTACCATCTTCTTCAAAATATTCATAACCAGATCTTCCTCCATCTCTGATATGATCATTGATGTTATACCACCATTTAATTTTGAATTTGTATGACTGACCTGAGCGAATTGGTTCTGGAATATCAACACGCATCATAGTTTTATTTATAATGTAAGGGAGATCACGACTTAAACTATCTTTAACATGTTCAATTTTGAATCCTCCATCAAAATCACGATAGAAATTTTTTAATGTACTTAAAGGAATAGATTCACCAACTTGAACTTTTTCACGCCCTCGTTGTGCCCCAAAGTCCCCACTTGTTTGTACTTTATAACTATCAGAATCTAATGCACGAACATTTTGATCAAGTTGCACCCAAAGATAGGGCATAGGATGAGGACTATTATTATGGAATGTAATTGTTTCTTCACCATATAAACGCTGATTGTCATCATCCAATACAAGATCCATGACATAATCAGCTTCTACTTGCCAATAATCTTCTGCTGGATATCCTGCAGCAGTTCTATAGGTATTTGGTGTTGTAATATCCTCATTCAGTTGTTTGAACTTGTCTACATTGATTTGAGGATACACCAATGACAACGAAAACAAAACAATTAAACTTTTTCTAAACATATAATTCTCCTATTTCTATAAAATATTTACAGTAGGGTGCAATGTAATAAGTAAATAATAATGTTTAAATAAAAAAAAAATGTTAGTTTTAACCTGTAAGGAGCATTCAATGATAAAAAAAGTACTTTTTATTCAAAACAGAACCAATATTAAACGTTCTAATTTCTTTGATCATTGGGAAAATATTCATGCCCCCCATATGGTAGAAGTATTAGAACCAGTTAAATATGTACTTACTTTCTTCGAAGAAGATATTGAAGGAGGATGTTGCGGGATGGCAGAATTATGGTTTAATTCTGAAGAAGAATACCAAGTAGGTATGAAACGACGTGAAACTGATTTTGGAAAATCTGATAACTGGCATGATGTCGCAAAAGCATGGCCTGACCTTGAAAGATATGCATATACAGGTAAAGAGATTAAAATCTGTGACATTACCTAATGTCTTCATTAAACAATAAATTAGCACTCTTTGTTGTTGCGGTATTGATTATTTGTAATCAAATGTACTCTCAAGTTTCTTTTCAAGTGGGAGATATTATTTTTCAAGATTTAGATTGTGGTCCACCCTGTGATGCAATCGAAGCAGTAACATCGGGATATAATGGCGCTCAACTATCCCATTGTGGTATTATCACCGAAGTCAAAGGGAAAGATTTTAGTCAAATATTCATTATAGAAGCAATTGGAGATGGGGTTGTCAAGACACCATTAGATGAATTTCTTGATCGCGATAATCGGGTGATTGTTGGAAGACTAAAAAATGATTATCAATATATGATTTCAGATGCAATTGCCTATATTGAAAATCATATCTTTGGAAAACCGTATGATTATATTTTTGATCTAACTGATGATACATATTACTGTTCAGAAGTAATCTATAAAGGATTTGAAATGGCAGATTCCACCCAAAATTTATTTGCCATTAATCCAATGACTTTTAATGAACCTAACACAGATACCCCGTTTGTACACTGGATAAGTTATTATGAAGAATTAAATGCAGAAATCCCAGAAGGAGAACCTGGATTAAATCCTGGAGGAATATCTCAATCAGATAAGATAGAAATTATCTATACATTTAATAAACCGAACGGAATGAAATAGAAAAGACTGAACTTAAAGTTTAGAAACAGTTTCTAGATACAAACATTTTTCACATCCTTCAGATTGGGATGGCATTTGATCTTCTTGAAGACATACATGCATATCATTTATGAGAGGAGAAATCCACTCCATATTTAGCTCAAAAGAAACTAATGTTCTTCTAAAATGCATTTCTTTACCTAGGTGAGCCTTGCTTGCATCTCCATTATAGTACAAGAGATAGCCTATTGAAGAAACATTAAAATTATTTTTTTGAAGTAGCCAACTATAAATTTCAAGCTGTCTTTTATATGGAGCACCATTATCATAAACATCAGATTGAGATAGAATTTCAGCAGCTTTTGCAGTTGCTTTAAAATCAATAACTACCAATTGTCCATTTTCATCTTCCATAATATCATCAACTCCCCCATACAATAGAAAGTTATGTTCTTCATCTAAAAATTGGATTCCAGTAAAAGGATTTTGCCATTTTTCAATATCTTGATGATGAAATGGTTTAATATTTAGATTATTTTCTTTGAAAATTCCGTGTGGTCTATCTTCTTTTCTACAAAAATTCATTTCTTTTTTTAATAATGCATCTACAGCGCTATTAATTGCCCAAGAAGGCATAGGAGGTTGTCGAAGACCTAGTTTTACTTCCTTAAAAAAACATCTAGAGCATTTATAAAATAATTCAATTTTAGATCTGCTAAGCTTGAAAGGTTTCTCACTATTTGTATTATAACGATAATTTTCTCCAACTAAAGGGCGATATTCATAGCTCATTTATTTTTTTCCTTCATTCTATTTTAATTAGTCGACATCAAGTGGATCAAATTTTTCCTGCCATGCTAAAGATTGAGCTTTATTGGAGTTTGATAGATGATTCATATCTTCACTTGAAATAGTAAAATCTAAATCTAGGTTTTCTTTTAAGCGTTCTTTAGAAGTGGTCTTAGGCAAAATTGGCCATCCGTTCTGAAGACTCCATTTTAGTAATAATTGTGCAACTGAAATATTGTATTTCTTTGCGACCTTTAAAAAAGGAATAGATGGATCATTTTTCATTGCTTCAGGTTTGGAATTCCATCGTGAATCCTTACGCCAATTAGGAAGCGGTGCTAAAGTAGAATACGCAATTGGTAAAATATTATGTTTCATCATATATGATTGTAATGCATCTGGAATCATGTGATAGGGATGAATCTCAATTTGATTTGCGACAGGCATTGGAAGATTAGCATGTTCAATTTCTTCAATATGTTTGACATTGTAGTTAGAAACACCAATATCTTTTACTTTGCCTTGTTTTTGTAATTCAACCAATGCTTCCCATTGTTCTAATCGA
>DTWI01000064.1 GCA_012963075.1 Fidelibacterota bacterium | reverse complement strand
GATGCTGAAGCTGCATAACAAACAGCAAAAATAAATGGTCTTGGATCAAAACCAAATTGTGTAGCCAATGTCAATGCAATTGGAGTCATAATAATTGCTGTTGCTACATTAGATGCAATCTCTGTTAATACCATAGTAATTAAATAAATGATAGCTAATAAGAAGTAAGGAATTAAATCAACTGGAAATAGATTAACAATATTTCCAATAGAATTACTAATTATTTCATCAAGTCCTGTTTTTTTCATTGCTGCTCCCATTGGCAAAAATGCAGCAATTACTATAATTACTTGCCAGTGAACGGATGAATAAGCTTCATTTGGTGTAATTACTCGTGCTATTAACAATGCAATAACTCCTAAAATGACACCAACAACGATAGGAATAATTTTAAAAATAGCCATAACTACTGCAAACAGTATCGTAAAGATACTTAACCACCACAATGGATGACTATCAAGAGAAGCATTAACCTTCCCTAATACAATAAATCCTTCTCTTGATGCAAGCTGATTAACACGATCTTGAGGTCCGTATACTAACAAAGTATCAAAAGGTTTTAAAATAAATTGGGAAAGTTTTCTTCGAATGACTTCTCCCTCTCTTCGGATTGCAAGAACAAAACTACCAAAAGATCGTCTGAAATTTGCTTCTTGAAGAGTTTGTCCGATTAATTCAGAATTATCAGTAATTAAACACTCAGCTAAAATATTATCTTCTTGTTCTAATTCTTTTTGTGTCAATTTTTCATCGATTAATAAAGAAAGCTTTTCAATCTCTTTTAATCTTTGAAAGTTATCAAAAGAGCCTTTAACAAAAAGAATATCTTCTTGTTTTAGTACTAAACTTCTTAGATTTGAAGTAATAATTTCACCACCTCTTAAAACATCTAATACAATGACATCGTAATTCTCATTAATCTTTCTATCAAGCAAAGTTTTACCGCATAAAGGAGAATTTTCATTAATTTTAAATTCAGTTAAATATCCATCTAGACTATAATCTGTAATACTAGACGATTTTGCCACTCTTGATGGTAAAAGCTTATGTCCTATTGTAAAAATATAGATTAATCCAATGACAAATTTAATAATCCCAAATTTGGCAAATTCTAGCATTCCCAATGATATCCCAGATGAATCAACCAAAATAGAATTAACAATTAAATTTGTTGATGTTCCTACTAGCGTTAGTGTACCACCAAGAATTGCTGCATAACTCAATGGAATCAACACTTTTGAGGGACTAATATTGTATTTATCTGCTAAACGGATAGTAATTGGCATAAAAATAGCAACTATTGCTGTATTATTCACAACAGCAGAAGCAATCCCAATACAAAATAAATAAACTACCATACCCAATGTTTGAGATTTATCAAGAATTTTATTGATATTAATTATCACATATTCTAATACATGAGATTTTTGGAGAGCATAACTCATGATAAATAAACACCCTATTGTAATAACTGCTGGATTTGAAAATCCTGACAGACTTTCATTAGGTGTTACAAGCCCAAAAATTAACAATAAACCTAACACAACCAATGCTGTTACGTCTATTGGAAAAAATTCTGTGATAAATAGCACTAATGCTATAACAATTATCACACCTAATAGTATAATATCCATAAGTGCCGCGGAAAGGACTCGAACCTTCACACCTTACGATACTGGTTCCTAAGACCAGCGCGTCTACCAATTCCGCCACCGCGGCATGCTATAAATAGAATATATAAAAAATTGTTTGAAAAGAAGATTTAATTATGTTCGATTGCAGAATCGAGTTCTGAAATTAAGTCATCTATATGCTCGATACCAACAGACAATCTTAATAAATTAGGGGTAATCCCTAATTTCATTTTTTCATCTTTTGGGACGGAAGCGTGGGTCATAGAATACGGACAAGATATTAAACTTTTAAGTCCTCCTAAACTTTCTGCAAGAGTAATAATATTTAGTTTATTAGCAAATTTATCCAAATCAACGGATTTATCGAGCTCAAAAGATATCATGCTTCCATATACTGATTTTCCTTCTGGCGACAACTGCTGTTGAGAGGCTAATTTGAATTGACTATGAGAAGATAATCCTGGATAAATTATTTTTTTTACTTTAGAATTATTTTGAAGCCAATTTGCGATTTTTTCTGCATTAATAAATTGTTTTTTAACTCTTAATGATAGGGTTTTTATTGATCTTAATAATAACCATGCATCAAATGGGCTAACAATTGCTCCTGTAGTATTTTGAATCAATGTAATTTTCTCAGAAAGTTTTTTATTGTTCATCATCAATGCACCGCTAAGAACATCACAATGACCGCTAATAAATTTGGTAGTACTATGCATTACAATATCTGCTCCAAGATCTAAAGGTCTTTGCCCATATGGGCTCATAAAAGTATTATCAATGCTTAACACAATATTTTGTTTTTTACAAATTTGTGCAGTTGATTTGATATCTGCTAACTCTAACAATGGATTGCTTGGTGTTTCGAGATGAATAAGTTTTGTATTTTTCTTAATTGCTTTTTCTGTATTCTTAACATCAGTAGTATCAATAAATTCAAAATGAACTCCATTGTCATTCAAAACTTGGGTCACAAGTCTAAAAACTCCACCATAGACATTTTTTGATATAATAATATGGTCATTTGGTTTGAACATGGTAAAGATTGCAGTCATTGCAGCCATTCCAGATGAAAATGCATATGCATAATCAGCATTTTCTAACATTGCAAGATTTTCTTCTAGTTTTTTTACTGTAGGACTACCAACTCTGGAGTAAACAAATTTTTCGGTGCTTGCAAATAATGGTTGTTTAAAGGTGGAAGTTAAATGAATTGGAACAACAACTGAACCGGTTTCATCTGAATCATTTCCTACGTGAATTGATTTGGTAGAAAAATGTAAATTATTTTTTTTATTCGACACGTTGATATCCTTTTTCTAGATAAGATGCTAATTTTTTAAATTTAATCTCTCTTTTGTCTCCCTCAGAATTTTGTACCTTGATTTTTTGATTTCTACCTATTTTTTCTTCCGAATTCACCTTTGGTACATTAACAATATCTTGTTTTTTAGAAGGTTCATCAACAGGAGAAGGAACGCTTTCTACATCTGGATGGCTTAATTGAATATTCTTTTCTAATGGACTTACCTGTTGTTGACTAGATGGGTCTTGTATTTGTGCATGAAATATCCTTTGTATAACAGAATTTTGCAAATTAATCATTAATTCTTGAAAAAAAGTATAAGCTTCAGACTTATATTCTATCAAAGGATTTTTCTGACCAAATGCTCTTAAACCAATTCCCTCTCTTAATTGATCCATCGCAAGTAAATGATTTCTCCATTTTTCATCAATTGTTCTTAAAACAATAAATTTTTCTAGTTTTCTGAGAAGTTCTAATGGAATTAATTGTTCCTTTTCTGTGTAATAATCCATTGCAAGACTATATACTATTTCTACAATCTGTTCTTTATCTTGACCATCTTTAAAACTTGATTCATCAACCTCAATTAGCAAATGAGATATCAAATCTTGATTCAAGGTTTGCCAATCCCAATTTTTAATATCTTTTATATCAAGATTGTCAAAAATATTATAAACAAAATCATAAATAAATTCTTCTACTGATGGTTTAATTGATTCTGAAAGTAATGCTTTATTTCTTAAATCATAAATTATCTCACGTTGTTGATTTAAAACATCGTCATATTCTAATAGGTGTTTTCTAATACCAAAGTTTCTTTCTTCTACTTTTTTCTGTGCATTACTAACGGCCCGATTTAATAATCTAGCACTCAATTCTTGGTCTTCATCATATGACATTCGATCCATTACTCCTGCAACAGCATCCATATTAAATAATCGCATTAAATCATCTTCTAAAGAAACATAAAATTTAGATGATCCATTATCTCCTTGCCTTCCAGATCTACCGCGTAATTGTAAATCAATACGTCTAGATTCATGCCTAGAAGTACCAATAATATGTAAACCGCCAATTTCTTCCACACCAGACCCCAATTTAATGTCAGTACCTCTTCCAGCCATATTTGTTGCAATAGTAATTGCTTTTTTTAAACCAGCTTTTGCTACTATTTCGGCTTCGCTTTGGTGTTGTTTAGCATTTAACACATTATGAGGAATACCTTTTTGTTTTAACATTTTTGATAATAACTCTGACACTCCAACCGAAATTGTACCAATTAATACTGGCTGACCATTCTTAAAATAATCAGAGACCTCGTTAATTACTGCTTTATATTTTGCACGTTTATTTTTATAGATTGCATCATCATTATCTTTTCTAATGATTGGCCTGTTAGTTGGAATAACAGTAACTCCAAGATTATAAATTTTTTCAAATTCAGCGGCTTCAGTATTTGCAGTCCCAGTCATGCCAGATAATTTATCATACATTCTAAAATAATTTTGTATTGTTATCGAAGCTAATGTCTGGGTTTCTTTTTCAATTTTTACATTTTCTTTTGCTTCTAAGGCT
>DTWI01000063.1 GCA_012963075.1 Fidelibacterota bacterium | reverse complement strand
TATTAATTTCAATTGATGGATTTCGATGGGACTATTTTGATAAAACAGAAACTCCTAATCTAGATGAACTCATTGAATCTGGGGTAAGATCTGAAGGACTTATTCCTTCTTATCCAAGTAAAACATTTCCAAACCATCTTAGTATTGTGACAGGGTCTTATCCTAATAATCATGGATTAATTGCGAACAGAATGTACGACGAAGTTTTTGATGAATACTATTATATCGGTCAAGGTAGTACCGCTGCTAGAGATGGAAAATGGATTAATAGAGAGCCAATTTGGGTTACGGTAGAAAACCAATCTTTGCGTGCTATGACTATGTTTTGGCCAACATCTGATGCTGAAATTATGGGTGTTAGACCATCAAATTGGTTTGCATACGATGAATCTATCACAAATACGCAACGCATGGAACAACTCTTACGATGGATAGAATTGAAAGGCACTAACCGACCAACATTTTTAGCAAGTTATTTCAGTGATGTAGATGATGCTGGTCATATATATGGTCCTGATACAGAAGAAACAAAGGAAGCTATCAGAAGCGTTGATTATGAAATTGGTATTTTAATCAATGGCTTAAAAGATCGTGGTATTTTTGATGAAGTAAACATTATGATTGTTTCTGATCACGGAATGACAGAAAACTATACAGATCAAGTAATTTTTTTAGATGATTATATTGATATCTCAACGTTAGAATTAATTGATCAAGGGGTTTTTGTTCCTATCAGGATTGAAGACCATTTACCATCCAAAATAGATGCTTTATTTAGTTCACTCGAAAACGCGCATCCTAATATGCATGTATATAAAAAAAATGGATTTCCTGAAAGCTTCCATTTAACCGATAATCGTCGTATTCAAGATTTAACTGCGGTAGCGGATGATCATTGGCGTATTCTCACCCATGAATCATTTAATCCGAACCGATTTCCAAAAGGAGATCATGGTTATCACCCTCAGTACGAATCAATGCATGGAATCTTTGTTGGCCATGGTCCTGGATTTAAATCTGGATATATTGGACCAAGAATTCAAAATATTCATCTTTATGAGATGATGTGTAAGATTATGGATATCATACCTGCTAGCAACGATGGAAATCCAAGTATTACTACAACATTTCTTCAGGACTAAAGATAATTAGTTTATATCTATGTCAAAGCCTAAAAAATTCTCTATTAAGAAGGCAGTTCTGTCTTTAAAAAAATCTGATCCAGATCTTAAACCTCTTTTTAATGCCTTTCAAATTGAAGATTTAACCCCAGAAACAAATTATTTTCAATCACTAACAAGGTCTATTATATACCAACAATTAAGCGGTAAAGCTGCAAAAACAATTTCAGACAGATTTATTGCTTTATATGAGGGGAAAGATTATCCATCACCAAATGATATACTTAATACTAACCACGAAACTCTTCGATCTGTAGGGCTTTCAAATGCAAAAGCCAACTATATAAAAAATATTTCTCAGGCATTTCTAGATAGAACAGTTGATTACAAAAATTTAAACAATTTTTCCGATGATGAAATTATGAATCAATTGATTACAATTAAAGGAGTTGGGCCTTGGACAGCGCAAATGTTTTTAATATTCACTCTTAATAGACCTGATATCTTTCCACTGGGTGACTTAGGAGTACAAAAAGGGTTTCAAAAATACTTTAAGTTGGAAAAAGTACCTACTTTAGACATTATGAAAAAGAGAGCAGAGCAATGGAAACCTTTTAGAACAGTGGTTTCACTATATCTATGGAGAGTAATTGATGGACCTTTTGAATGGTAAATATTGTTTATCTTATATGATGACTAAGATAAAGAACGATTTTTATCAGAATCATCTTTTTCTACTTGTAATGCTATTTTTCTAAAACGATTCATTGAATCTTCATGGTTTTCAGTAATGGAAAGCAATTCGTTTGCCCAGTCTACATTTGTATCACCAATAAGATCTTTTAATCGATCAATGCTGTTGGTAAACATTTTTGGTAAAAATGATGGAGTAGGAGAGCCACCCGTTCCTTTTGCTTTTGTCTGATGTCTATATGGATCAGGAGAACGCAATATGTAAGATACCACCATTTTGTAATGATCAATACGATGTTGGATAAGCCATCTAACACATGTTGCTAATTGTTTTTTTAATTCGGGACTGGATTCAATCGTTTGAAAATAGGAAGAGTTCTGAAGTTGTGCCCTCATATTGACAATCATTGCATGGTGAGCAGGGGGACGATAACCCACTCGAAATGATTTAAGCAATTTTGTTAATGAATCAATGGAGCATGATAGTTCTTGTTCAGTAACGAACCCTTTTGTAAGAATATTCTCAATAATGGCACAATCTACATCACCACACATGTATGCTTTGGTGTGATCTCCAATACCAGTGATTTCATCGCCTAATGGGTGGTAAGAGCTGTTTGCACCTGTTTGTCCATGCAAATTGAAGATATAGCATCCTTTTGTATTGTACGTTTCGCTATGGATGTCTCCGCATTGTTCAAAGAATAATCCTTGCTTATTATAAATACTGCCTTGATTTCCATATAATCCTTGAATGAAAATACGCACCTCTTTATTGTATAGCAGCGGATCACTTACTTTCCACATACAATTAAATATCTTATTTGATAGCATTAGGGCATGTTCTACCTTTTCTAAATTGTCTGATATATTCTTTCCATCTACTGCCTCCAATGCATTTTGAATCATCATACTGGCAGTATTTTCCATCGCAAGATGGGTCATACGAAATCCTTGTTCATTACCATCAAGGTCGTGAAAAGAAACAACTGGTTTAATAGCACGAATATACTCGATAATGGTTTTTTCATCCTTTAATGTCTCCATATCAATTTCGGGTAAAATCCCAGAACGTAATACATAATCTGCTGCGTATTCAAATTCAGGCTGTTGTCCAGTAATTCTAGAAGACAGTAGCAGTAATCCAGACAGTGGCCAAGGAATAAAAGAACATCCTCGTGATTCTCCATTAAAGATAGGTTCGATTTTAATACCATTGGCAATCCAAGAAGTCCAGCAACGAATATCAGCAATCAATTGTGCCGATTTTTTTGTTGGATTTTCAATGTGATTTGTAACATGTGTTATAAAACTATCCATCAGACTGTGATCAAGTAGATTTACTTCGTTTAGTAGTTGTTTTTTGCCAATCAGTCCAGTATGTCCATTAAGATTTACGGTCATTGCTTTACCAAGATCACTTAAGACATTAAAAGGAGCTGGAAGTGATTGTGCTGTGGTATTTGGCAAGGTTGAGTTTGGTTTCCAAATTAATTCAGAAGTATGTTGAATCAACGCAGCGTTAAATTGTAATCCAAAGCATTCTTCAGTGAAATCGATTCCATTGCCCAAACAAGGAAAACCATTATTATAATTGATTGTGATATTTTTTTTCAAAACAATTATAAAAGTTTATCAAGATAATCAACAACGGATTGATCGTTCCACGCTGCAGATCCGACATCTTTGACCACAATCTCTCCATTGCGATTCACAATAAATGTGGTTGGTATGCCACGGGTACTAAATAAGTCGTCATCTGTAACTATTTTGTATATAGGAAGTTGTTCTAAAGATGAATTTTTAGGGATATAATCAATAATTGTATCCGCATCTTCTTTGGATAAATAAAGAAATACAATATTATTGTTTTCTTTATATTGATTATATAATTCTGCCATACTTGGCATCTCTGCTAAACAAGGATTACACCATGTTGCCCAATAATTGATAAATAACACCTTATTTTCAAAATTTCTTAACGAAAATTCATTTCCTTCTAAGTCTTT
>DTWI01000062.1 GCA_012963075.1 Fidelibacterota bacterium | reverse complement strand
TTATGGTCTTCTTGGCCCAAATGGTGCCGGTAAATCTACTACTATTAATGCTATTACAAGCCTTGTGAAACCTACAAAGGGGAGTATTACCGTTTTCAATAAAGATATAGTTTCTGATTTTAGATATACACGATCTAAAATTGGAATTGCTTCCCAAGAAATAAGTAATGATTGGTTTTTCTCAGTAGAACAACTTTTATATTTCCAAGCAGGTTTTTATGGCATAGAAAGAAAAAATGCAAAAGAAAGAATAGAATATATCTTACATAAAGTTGGCCTATATGACCATAAAGATAAAAAAATGCGTCAATTATCAGGAGGAATGAAAAGACGCTTACAAATTGCAAGAGCCTTAGTAACCGATCCTGAAATACTTATTCTTGACGAACCGACAGCAGGAGTTGACGTGGCATTGAGACACGATCTTTGGGATTTTCTGCAACAATTACATAAGGGAGGTAAGACAATTCTGCTAACCACTCATTATATTGATGAAGCAGAATTATTATGCGAAAGAGTTGGTATTATTAATAATGGTAAGCTTATAGCTGAAGATACAGTACAAAATTTGAAGTCATCAATCAATAAATCCAAACTAGAAGATGTATTTTTAGAATTAACAGGGAGAACCCTTAATGATTAGAAATTGGGTTGGATTTTATACTCTTTCATCAAGAGAAATCTTACGTTTTTTTACGGTATGGAAACAAACAATCATTCCCGGTGTTGTAACAACACTACTATATATTTTTGTTTTTGGTGTAGCACTCGAAGATAGAATAACAGAAATAGATGGCATTTCATACAAAATGTATATATTGCCTGGTTTATTAATGATGAATGTTATAACAAATGCTGTTGCTAATACAGCTTCATCAATGTTACAAATGAAATTGCTTCAAACTCTTCCCGAGCTTTTAATTACTCCCCTTTCAAGTCTAGAATTATCGCTATCATTTATTATTGGTGGAACGGTGCGTGGTTTTGTTAATGGTATCCTTATTCTTTTGATTTGTATAATGGTTGGAATGGAAATTAGAGATCCAGTTTCTACTGTGTTTATAATTTTTATTGTAGCATGGTCTTTTTCTAGTCTTGGTCTATTTATTGGTCAAATGTCTGATTCTTGGGATCAATTATCATTAATACAAAATTTTGTTCTTACCCCACTAAGTTTCTTAGGAGGAATATTTTATTCTGTAGCAATGTTGCCAGAATGGGGGTTAGCTATTAGCAAAGTTAATCCAGTATTCTATACCATTAATTCTTTAAGATATGCAACGCTAGGCGTTTCAGATGCACCTTTTTCTAGTTCTATGGTTTTTATTGTACTGTTTTCTTTGTTATTAACAACTCTTGCAGTAAAGACAATGGAAAGTGGAAAAAAAATAAGGTTTTAATTTTCAATTATATGATATAAAATTAAGCATGCAAAAACATAAAAAGGCTATCCTTTATCTTGAGGATGGCCTTTTTTTTACCGGAAAAAGTCTTGGGTCTTTAGGGGAAACTTCTGGAGAAGTTTGTTTCAATACTGGGATGACAGGTTATCAAGAAATTTTAACTGACCCATCCTATGCAAAACAAATGATAGCAATGTGTTCCCCACACATTGGGAATTATGGTTCTAATGATTCTGATATTGAATCATCCAAAGTATATGCAACAGGATTTATAATAAAGAGTGAGTCTATTGTTGCGTCCAATTGGAGATCCACCGCAAGCCTAAAGGAATTTCTCAAAGCTCATAACGTTGTTGGTATTCAAGATATTGATACAAGAGCATTGACTATACATATTAGAGATAAAGGTGCAATGAATGGTATTATTTCAACAAGAGATTTTGATATTAAAAGTTTGAGTAAAAAAATGAAAAAAATTCCTTCAATGGAAGGACTAGATTTAGCCAAAGAAGTTTCTAGAAAAAGAAAAACAATACTTTCTACAACAAATAAAGTGAAATATAAAATTGCGGTAATTGATTATGGTATGAAATCTAATATTTACAATATTATGCTTGAATATGATGCAGAAATTTCCATATTTCCAGCTTCAGTTAGTTCTAAACAAATTCTAGATTATAATCCAGATGGTATTTTTTTATCCAATGGACCTGGCGATCCTGCAGCAATTGATTATGGTATTAATACAGTTCAACAATTACTTGGCAAGAAACCAATTTTTGGTATTTGTCTTGGACATCAAATTTTAGCATTAGCTTTAAATGCTCGTACGTTTAAAATGAAATTTGGTCATCGAGGTATTAATCAACCTGTTAAAAATTTAAAAAACGGTAAAATTGAAATAACATCTCAAAACCATGGTTTTGCTGTTGATGAAGAATCATTACCATCCAGTGTTGTTGTTACTCATACACATCTTAATGATAATACTGTTGCTGGTATAGAATGTAAATCTTTACAAGCATATTCTGTACAATATCATCCTGAATCAAGTCCTGGCCCTCATGATTCAAGATATATATTTAAACAATTTTTTCAAATGATGGACAAAAATGCCAAAAAGAAGTGATATTAAAAAAATATTAGTTATTGGTGCAGGTCCAATTATTATTGGTCAAGCTTGTGAGTTTGATTATTCTGGCACTCAAGCCATTAAGGCTTTAAAAGAAGAAGGTTATAAAGTTATTTTGATTAATTCTAATCCTGCAACTATTATGACTGATCCACAATTTTCTGACAAAACATATATTGAACCAATTACCAAAGAATATGTTGAAGCTATTATTAAAAAAGAAAAACCACATGCAATATTACCTACAGTTGGAGGGCAAACTGCTCTTAATATTGCTATGGAACTATATGATAATGGGATATTAAAGAAATATAATGTTGAATTGATTGGAGCTAATAAGCGTGCAATTGAAACTGCTGAAAGTAGAGAAAAATTCAAAAAAGCTATGACTGCTATTGGTTTAGAAGTTCCTTATGGTTATACAATTCAATCAGTTGAAGAAGGAATGAATCTTTTAAATGATGTTTCTCTTCCTGCAATCATTCGACCTTCTTTTACCCTTGGAGGTTCAGGGAGTTCTGTTGCGTTTAATGAAGAAGAATTCCAAATAGCTGTTAATCAAGGAATCAAAGAAAGTCCAATTAACCAAGTCTTGATAGAGGAATATCTTTTTGGTTGGAAAGAATATGAACTAGAAGTAATGAGAGACCTCAATGATAATGTAATTATTATTTGTTCTATTGAGAATATTGACCCAATGGGAATTCACACCGGAGATTCTGTAACAGTTGTTCCTGCGATGACA
>DTWI01000061.1 GCA_012963075.1 Fidelibacterota bacterium | reverse complement strand
TCCCTCCTCCGCTACACTACTGACGGAAAGAAATGACATATCCAGTTTCTTATGTGCTGTCGGTAATTTATTTATATAGAATACAGCTTCATTAGATTTCCTTTTTATCTGAACATGGTCAATAAAAAGGGACAGAACATTCTTCTTCTCTTGCGTTGTAGCGTGTTTCATGACTTTATCAAAATCTCTTACCAATTCATTAATTTTTGTAGTTAGAGTTTGAACGTCACTATCATTAAATATCATAGCTTGAAATTTAACTAATTCATTCTCTAAATATTCAATTTTCGACTCTTTCTCTCGAATACGATTTATAATTGATTCGTTATTATCTCCTCCCGTTTCAAGGGCATCAAGGAGATGCTCTTTTTTCCCATTTTCAATATTAATGGATTCATTTATTCTTGAGTATTTATTGGTACTCTGAATTGATTTCCCTGATAATTGTTTTTGTATGGTCTTTATAATAAGCGATTCAATATCAGATTTACAAATTGTGTCTTTGATGGTTTTTAGTGCATAACCCTCAATTTGTTCAAGTGGTATTTTATAGGAATCGCAAACCGATTTCCCCTTATTTTTATAACCGCCATCAATATAATATGACAACCCATCGTTCTTATATGAAGAACCTTGAAAATTAAAACCACAATGATCGCATTTTATTAAACCAGACAATAAATAAGGACTCTGTGCTTTAAACCTTGCACCCCCAACAAACTTACCAGCAGTTTCATTAGCTTTATTAAACATTTTCCTTGAGACAATCTCTGGATGGGCATTTTCTAAAATGGTCTGGTTTTCTTCAGTGTTGATCCAACACTTTTTACCATCTTCATATGTCAAATGACTTTGTGGATGTTTGTTATAAACCATGTCGCCACAATAAGCTCGGTTATTCACAATTGTTCTTATAGTACCAATAGACCATTTTTGATCTTTATTCTTCCATCTACCTCGTTTGGGGCAGGGAATATCTTTTGAGTTCAAATATTCGGCTATTCTTCTGTAACCTAACCCAGCACATCGCTTCGTAAAGATTTCATTTACTATATTTATCTCAAATTGGTCGCCAAGAACAAATTTAACCTTTTCTTCCTTTGGAATTGCACGATGACCATCATCTAATAATCTTTTTTTACCAGTGACTTTGTTTACGGCAAGACGATTAAAACCGTATGGTGCAGTTCCACCACTTGAATATCCTTTAGATGCATTTGCCTTGCTTCCCCTTAACACTGATCGGCTCAATTTTTTACTATATTCAGTTGCTTCTGCGCTTTCAACAGCCTCTATAACAAAATCACCCACATTGTTTCCAGAATTAGAACCCGAATTTGTTATAACAACTTTCACTCCCCTTTTTTCAAAATGAACTTTCCAATAACTGCTTTCTCTTATTTTTTTCGCTCTCCCCCACCTGCTTTCATCATAAACAAGTACGTACTCAAATCCTGGATCACATTCAACACGGTTTTTCATCTCTACAAATGCAGGTCGCTTTTCAAATGATGTCCCACTTTTACCCTCGTCTTCAAACCATCGGATCACTTTATATCCTCCTTGATCTGCCCATTTTGATATTTCTCGCTTTTGTTGATCAATGGAATCATCCTGTTGTTCAGTCGAACATCTAACGTAACCAGCGGCAATTTTTAATTTATCAAGCATTTCCTAAATAGCCATTATCCTTCAACCAATTCTTGAGAATATATAGAATCTGCCTACTCAACGATCTCTCCTCTTGTTTTGCCAACTGCCTTAGAACCGTCATTATTTTTTCTGGTATCCGAATTGATATAGGAGGATGATTGCTTTTTTTTACTGTATTCAAAACGGCTACAATATAATTCATTGCATCCCCGCTTGCTATTATTTTCTTCACTGATGATTATCCTCATAATGATATTTGATAGCAAATAACAAACATCCTCAACATTTAATTCTTGGTTGATTTCTTTATTTGAGTATTTCAACTTAT
>DTWI01000060.1 GCA_012963075.1 Fidelibacterota bacterium | reverse complement strand
ATGATGGTACCTGGAAAGAAAAACCAAAAGAAATTTTTAATATCCCCACAGGAAATTCTTATTATGAAGGTCCCGCAGATGCTAAAGTCACAATCATAGAATGGATGGATTATCAATGACCCTACTGTGCAAGATCTACCGGTACGGTAGATAGAATTTTAAAAAAATACCCGAAAGATGTGAGAGTTGTATATAAAAATTTTCCTCTTCGTTCCCACAAACAGGCTAATTTAGCCGCATTATATACTCTGGCTGCTGGAAATCAGGGGATGTATAATGAGATGCATAAAAAAATAATGGGTCGTTATACGGAGTTAAAGAATAACGAACATTTACCTTTAGAATTAGCCAGTGAGCTTGGATTAAATATTAATCAGTTAAGATCAGATATTAAAGATCCTGCGCTACAAAATCAGATTAATACTGAGGTGAGTGAACTGAGATCTACCAAACTTCGGCTTGCCGTGCCAAAATTTTTAATAAATGGTGAAGAAACTAATCTTAGAGCACTTCAACAAAAGGTAACTGAAATACTTAGTAAAACAAACTAAATTGTAAATCTACCTTAAGGTACAGCTCTAATTTGTTTGTATCCTGTATGAAATACTTATAAATGATGATCAGATTCATCGAGTTGCAGAAATTAGACCCAAAGTGAATTTTTTATTTGGGAAATTACTGTGATTTTCTTAGACGAAAATCTGCGACTCGATGCCTAGTATAAATAAATGGGAATTAAGATATTTTCTCTACGTTCTTTGCTTCTTTTCCTTTATCGGTTGTGGCAACCTCAAATTCCACCTTATCGTTTTCTTTGAGAGTACGATATCCATCACCTGATAGGGAAGAAAAATGACAGAAAATGTCATCGCCTTCTTCGGGGGTTATAAATCCATATCCTTTTGATGAGCTGAACCATTTAACGGTTCCTTGTTCACGTTCAGCCATAAATTTGACCTCTTTCTATGTATGTGTTAATATTTATTATTATTCTTTAAGATAAAACGAACGGAACGAATTCCAAGTTAGATTGGTTAACAGTCTATTAAATAGCAACTCACCATATCTTTTTCGTTTACATTTAAAAAATCATGGACAGAAGATATAAGATTAATTTAATGAAGACAAGAATTTTTAAAATAAAAAAACCGGACATGCGAATTTGAATGCCCGGTTTTACTTATCGATCGTGTTCACTTATTGCTGGTTATTGTGGACAATAATAGAATGTTGGCTCTTTAGAGTGTTCTGATTTTTTTCTTCAGCAAAGTTTTCAGTTTTGTTATCATCTTTTGGTACCCCAGGTGTCATAAGTTGTTCCCGGCTATTTTCTTCTTCCGCATAGGATGTGGAATATTCTGATCCGTTCCAGCTAAAGGCTTTTCCCGACCCGAGCAATGAGCGTGCTTCTGCAAATGCCTCAGAAAATGACTTTATAGGTTCTTCGTCTAGAGTTGATACTACCTCATTCCCTAAAAAGTCATCAGTTGAATTAACTTCTTTATCCCATTCATCCGGTTCTATTGTGTCTATTAT
>DTWI01000059.1 GCA_012963075.1 Fidelibacterota bacterium | reverse complement strand
TCTGTTTTACCAGAAGCAGTAGGACCAGCTATAACTAATATTTTTTCCAAAACTAACCAATCAATAAAGAAAGAATCAATTCTACGGGAACGCCTATAATCGACCAAATTATCGGAATACCAGTTAAAATTTGGATAAATATCAAACCTAGTAAAACTCTTGGACCATAATACTCTATTTGATACAAAGTGCGAGGCTCTCTTACAAACAATGGAAGGATTCTTGATCCATCGAGTGGAGCAATTGGAATCATATTAAATAGTGCTAAAAGAACATTTATATATATAAAAAATTCTAATCCCTGAGCAAATTGAGCATTGATAAAAATATTATTATATATAAGAGATGCAATAATTGCTAACACTATGTTAGAGGCAGGACCTGCAATAGCAACAAGCATCATATCTTGTCTCGGATTTGAAAAATTAGCCATATTAACTGGTACTGGTTTAGCCCATCCAAATCCAACAAAATATAGTACAAAGAATCCAATAGGATCTATATGACTAAATGGATTTAAATTCATTCTATTCTGATAATATGCAGTATTATCTCCAAGATAATATGCTACTCTAGCATGCGCATATTCATGCACCGTTAGAGCAAATAAAATGCATGGTAATAATATTAGTTGTAATTGTATTGGTAGGCTAATTATTCCCATAGCTAAAAAATAGTTAATTCTTATCTTTTTGAAAAGCTTTCATATATTCACTTTCTACAAATTCTCTTGATAAATGAGTATATATTTCTGTTGTAGAAATATCAGCATGGCCTAATAAAGCTTGCACTTCAATAAGATTAGCTCCTCCATCAATTAAGTGTGTAGCAAATGAGTGTCTAAATGTGTGAGGTGAAATTTTCTTTAAAACACCTGCCGAATTAACATATTTTTTTACAGATAACCAGATAACCATTCGAGTTAAAGAAAGACCATTATTGCTTAGAAAAACATAGTTTGAACTTCTTTTTGATCTTGAAGATAGAATTTTTCTTGATTCACTTAAATATTTTTTAAGCCATTTTCTCGCATAATATGTTAAAGGTATAATTCTTTCTTTACTGCCTTTTCCAAAAAAACGTATTAAATCTAAATCAAATTGAATATTATTAATTCTTAATTCACATACTTCACTTACCCTTAAACCTGAAGAATATAACATTTCTAATATACACCTATCTCTAAGAGATAAAATTTCATTTTTAGAACTTTCAGCTGCTAAAAAAATATTATTTATTTCCTCAATGGTTAAAATTTCTGGTAATATTTTTGGAATTTTTGGAGTAAAGACACCATATAGAGGATTATTTTTAATAATTCTTCTATCCAGTAGAAAACCAAAGTAAGAAGAAAGGGAAGAAAATTTTCTTTTTATTGTCCTTGGAGAGAATTTCTTTTTAGATAAATTTCTAAAAAATAACTTCGTATGTTTGCTATTTAATTCTTTAAAATTAATTCTATTTTTTTCCAAAAAACTGTCAAAAGATTTTAAATCAGACAG
>DTWI01000058.1 GCA_012963075.1 Fidelibacterota bacterium | reverse complement strand
GAAAAGAAATTGAATAAAGATTTACTTTGGTATGAAGATATTAATTATGATGATGTTAAGAAGTATTTATCTAGTAAGGGTATTGTTATTTAGTTGTTGTTGTATATGATATAACTGAATGGGGTTCAGGTATAGGTATCAGAGTAAAAGTTCTAACTAATTAATTATTTCAAAGTAAAAAATCCCTACACATGTTTGAAGATGAAAAGGTTGCCGAAGCATTTTCACGGATTGAGTGTCACTATTTCACCAACAATGGATTTTTTGAAAGTGATAACTGGTTAATTGAAAACATTAATAAAATAAAAAATATTCCCACAGAAATTGTTCAGGGCAGATATGATGTGGTGTGCCCAATGGTGACTGTGTGGGAGCTTCACCAAGCACTCCCAGACTCTGGTTTCCATGTTATTCAGGGTGCAGGGCATTCAATGACAGAGGATGGAATTAGAAGCAAGCTCATTGAATTAACAGACATGCTATAATTTCCCCTCTTTTTTTTAAAAAAAACCTGTGTCCTATTGCATTGAAGTTAATAAATTAGTAACGTGGATACATTGTTAAATTCAATAGGCTGATGATTATATCAACCCTATCCGCCACCCTTAATATTCTAGGCTCCCTAGGCATATTCTTATTTGGGATGAAAGTAATGAGCGAGGGCATCCAGAAGGTTGCAGGGAATCGTCTCAGATCTATTTTATCATATATGACACAGAATAGATTTGCTGGAGTTATAACTGGATTTATTACTACCTGCCTAGTTCAATCATCATCCGCAACCACAGTAATGGTTATTAGTTTTGTCAATGCTGGTTTGCTTACTCTAGTCCAATCTATTGGTGTGGTTATGGGTGCAAATATAGGGACTACTCTTACAGGCTGGTTGATTTCAATACTTGGATTTAAATTTAAAATTACTAGTATTGCATTACCAGCCATAGGTGTAGGCTTGCCACTAATCTTTTCAAAACTAACAAAAAGAAAAAATATTGGAGAGATTTTTGTTGGATTTGGACTATTGTTTTTAGGATTAAAATTTCTAAAAGAATCTGTTCCCAATATAAAAGATAATCCAGAGATTTTACAATTTCTATCTAATTATACTGATTTAGGAATTTTATCAGTATTAATATTTATTGTTATTGGAGTTGTCCTTACTGTTATTGTTCAATCTTCAAGTGCAGCGATGACTATTACCATTACAATGGCTTACTCTGGATGGATTGATTTCCCAACAGCATGTGCCCTTATTCTTGGAGAGAACATTGGAACCACAATAACAGCATATTTAGCATCCATAAATGCAAATTATCATGCAAAGCGAACGGCTAGGGCTCATATGATTTTCAATGTTATAGGTGTTGTTTGGATGTTAATAACATTTAAATATTTTATTCAGTTTATTGATTATTTGATTCCAAGTGATGTTCCATATAACATTAATTCATACAGTGACTTCCCTAATCTATTTCAAAATATTCCAATTCATCTTTCCTTGTTCCATACTCTGTTTAATATTCTAAATGTTTTATTATTAATTTGGTTTGTTCCTCAGATCGCAGCTATTGTTAAAAAAATGGTTAGGCCAACAGAAGAAGAAAAAAGAGACAAATATACATTAGAATATT
>DTWI01000057.1 GCA_012963075.1 Fidelibacterota bacterium | reverse complement strand
GTGTCAATTATCACAGAGGTTAAATATAGTACAAGTTCCAAAATACACTAATTACAAGGAAATATGATGCATTTGTTGGAAAAATATAAACAATTTTTACCTATTAATGATAATACTCCTATATTTAGTTTAGGAGAAGGAAATACACCTTTAGTTAAATCTAATAATATATATAAAGAAATAGGATGTAAGGAATTATATTTTAAATTAGAAGGATGTAATCCGTCAGGATCTTTTAAAGACAGAGGAATGGTTATGGCTGTTTCAAAAGCTATTGAAAAAGGTTCTAAAAAAATTATATGTGCTTCAACTGGAAATACTAGTGCATCAGCAGCAGCTTTTGGAGCATATTGCGGTTTAGAAACAATAGTTTTGATTCCTGAAGGAAAGATTGCTATAGGGAAATTATCTCAAGCAGTTGCATATGGAGCAAAAATTGTTTCTATAAATGGGAATTTTGATCAGGCATTAAATTTAGTAAAAGAAATATCTGAACAACAAAAAGATATAGAGCTAGTTAATTCTATTAATCCAAACAGAATTCACGGGCAAAAAACAGGTGCTTTTGAAATTGTAGATGAACTTGGATATGCTCCTGATGAAGTGTTTATTCCTGTTGGGAATGCTGGAAACATTACTGCTTATTGGGATGGTTTTAAAATTTACAATGATTTAAATACCTCTAATCTTCCTAAAATGATTGGATTTCAAGCAAAAAATTCAGCACCAATAGTAAATAAAAAAATTATTGAAAATCCGGAAACAGTGGCTACTGCAATTAGAATTGGAAATCCGGCAAGTTGGGAATTTGCTGAAAAAGCATTACATGAATCATCTGGAAAAATAGATGCGATTGATGATGATAGCATTGTTGAAGGATATAAAATTATAGCTTCTATGGAAGGTATATTTGCTGAACCGGCTTCGTGCATTACTGTTGCAGGACTTTATCATTTAAAGAAATTAGGATATGATTTTTCGGGGAAAACGATTGTTTGTATTTTGACAGGAAATGGTTTGAAAGATCCAGATTTTGCCAATAATTATTTAAATTTTCAAATCCACAAAATGAACCCTGAATTTGAAGAATTAAAAAACTTTTTATTATCATAATTTATATAATAATTATTTATGAATCCTATAGTTAAAATAAATTGTATTGAATTGACTTGGATTGACTCCAAAGAAAAGGTGCTTGAATGGGATAATTTGTTAATCGAATCTGATTTCCCACATCCTTTTTCTTCATTTACTTTTTATAATTCTTGGGTTGAAACCTTTGTTGATGATTTAACTCAAATTAAAATGTTGTTCTTTTACAATAATAATAAATTGGTAGGTTTGGCACCTATTTTTGTTGATCAGGATAATAAAAATGTTTCTATACTAGGAGATAAAGATTTATTTGATTATCGAGACATAATTTATATATCCGAATTTTACGAAGAAATTTATATTGAGCTTTTATCATATTTGAAATCACAAAAATGGTACCAGGATTACACAATAATTATGCAATCAATTCCTGAATCTTCTGAATTATTTAATCTGTTAAATGCGGATAAATTAATTGATTTTGCAGATGTAGAAATTAAACAAGAAGAT
>DTWI01000056.1 GCA_012963075.1 Fidelibacterota bacterium | reverse complement strand
TTTAATGCAGGTTGCTGTAGAGCTCTTCCATAAGAAAAAGTAAGATTCCAATTTGTTTCACTTTTGTTCATTTCATTTAAATGAAGCGTTGCATCTTCATCAGATTGCCCACCAGAAAGAAATGCAATGCCTGGTACATCGCTTGGAACATTGGTGGTTAGACATTCTAACGTACGTTGGGCTACTTCTTCAACACTTGCTTGATGCTTACAATTATAACCAGATAATACCATATTTGGTTTTAGTACTATTCCTCTTAAATCAACTTGGTGTTCTTCTAATTGGTGAAATACCACATCTAATGTTCTAGATGTGACATCAAAAGAAGTATCGACGGTATGCGTTCCATCCATTAGCACTTCTGGTTCAACAATTGGTACCAAATGATTCCGTTGACACAACAAAGCATATTGAGCAAGGCCAGTAGCGTTAGCAAGAATACATTTGTCAGATGGTATATTATCTCCAATGGTAATTACGGATCTCCATTTTGCAAAACGTGCACCGAGACTATGGTACTCTTGTAATCGATCTTCTAATCCATCCAATCCAGTTGTATTTTTCTCATTGGAATCTTCTTCCAATGGATGGGCTCCTGTATCTACTTTAATCCCTGGTAAAATATCTTTGGATTGTAGGTATTCTGGAATCAGCATATCGCTTCCAATAATCTTTTGTCTAAATGTTTCATCAAATAAAATAACTCCACTAATATAATTCTCTAATCCTGGTGCAGTAAAAAGTGTACTACGATAAAAATTTCTAGAATATGCTGTAGATTCTACTCCAAGACCTTCAAATCGTTTGGTACAGGTTCCTATACTCTCATCTGCAGCTAGTATTCCTTTGCCTTTTTGAACCATCTGTTGTGCAACTGTATGTAATTCAGACATCTATTCTCCTATAAATCATATTCATTGGTTATGAGTTTACTTTCTCCTGTTTCTCCAAAAATTACTCTAGATGAAACAATTGCTTTGTTATCATGGAATTTAACACCAGGGAGCCATCCACTACAAATACCACTCGCCACAAAGAAAGCGTCTTGCGAAGTACACAATTCATCTGCAGACCAAATCTTATGAATATCATCTCCCAACATTTGAGAAGCTCTTTTTTCAAATTCAGCATCATAAAAACGGAGCTGTCCTTCAAAAAATCCATCCAGTGCTTTTACAGCAGTAGCCGTAATAACCCCTTCCGGAGCTGCACCAATGCCATATAACAAGTCTACTTCGCCTTCTACAGCTCTTAATCCACCAGCAACGTCTCCATCTTTGATTAACACAGTGTTGGCTCCAGCAGAACGTATATCAGCAATTAAATCTTGATGACGATCTCTATCCAAAACAATCACTTGTAAATCATGAATATCTTTGTTTAATGCTTGTGCAGTAGCAGATAAATTTTCTGATACACTTTTTGTAAGACTTACATGTCCTTTTAATGCCTTACTCCCACAAAGCTTGTTCATATATGTATCTGGTGCTCCCATTAATGATCCTTTGGGGGCTGCAGCAAGGACAGAAATAGCATCTGGCAAATCATGCGCACAATGATTTGTACATTCCAAGGGATCAACAGCAATATCAATCTTCATATCGCTTGTTGTATCTCCTAATTCTTCCCCAATAAACAACA
>DTWI01000055.1 GCA_012963075.1 Fidelibacterota bacterium | reverse complement strand
GACCGTTCTCTGAATATTGATCGATAAACATCCGTTTTGGAAAAAACCCTTTTTCAACAATATTGGGAATTAACTCTTCAGTTTGTATCCTAAATTTATCTTCATACCCTGCAATCATTAATATCGAATTTTCCCAAATCTGATTTGGGTTATTGATGGTTTGCATGGTTTTATTTACCATAATTGAAATTTCAGTTTTTGTTCTTGCCGGTAGTCTGCCTATAGCAAGTTCAGGGATATAATCTCCACCAGTTAAAAGCGAATACCAGTAATCGCTAAACGCGGCACCATATAGTTCTGTTTGCATCATCATGGCGGGAATGGAATTCCCCTGAGCAATTAACACAAATTCAGGTGGAATAGTCCAGTTTAGGTAGGCATCTTTTAAATAATCTCGAATGGAGTAAGGGTCTAATACACCATCAGAATATGTCCTATAGATAGATTCTGGCGATATAACAACAGCATTATAGTGACTAACTAATGGAAGCAATTCCTGATAAAAAGAATCCGGTGCAATAACAATATAATTGGATTGTTCCAAGTGTATATTTTCTAATGGCTGTATATCTTTTACCTGGGATGGAAATGGAATTTTATTGACTGCTAATGCATGATATTCTGGGGATAACCCCACTATTTGATCCTGCAGGATTATTCTCCATGAACCATTTATCTCATCAGTTACAAAATTTTTTAATCTAGTTTGACCTTTTTTAAAGATTACTATATCTGGTGAAGAAAACCCATTAATGGTAAACTGGGTAACCGTTGAATAATTACCATCCCGCTTAAAAACCAACCTGTCATTTAATGCGGTATATTCACGGTCGTAAGTGATCTCAAACCAGTTTAAGCACACCCGATCAAATAATGCATCTAGATCACCAACACTTATATTAAGTTGATTTTGTCCATCAATTAAATCTTCATTTAATAAATTAATTGCTTCAAACTGTTGAGCAGTACTTCCACTCCATTCTATTGATCCCAAGACTCGTTGATTCAATAAGAGATTCACTCTGCGAGAACTATTTGTAATGCCTTGCAGCATAGCCTTTACAGAACATTGACCATTACCTGTTGGATTTGGAATATTTATTAAGAAAGATTCTGATGCATTGCCATTAATTGGTGGGTCAAAAAAATAATGATCAAAACTATCCCACTGACTATGGGTATCTACATAACCTAATCCTTCAAAATGCTGATTATTTTCAATTATTAATGTATGATTAAAAGAATACGGTATTTGGACTGTGCTCGGGTCCTGCGCAGGATACACACTCTCATCAGGATACCGGAGACCAACTCCATTTCCCCAAGTTAGCCAGTAATGATTTGTACTGGTATAAAAATTATTTTCATAATCTACGCCATCTGGAGACCTTGCCTTTTGACCATAAAAAATCAATCCTAACTCATCATCAATATAAACCAACTGTTCATAACCGTTGGACCAAAGCCGAAATGATCCTGGATCTGCATTTTGGATAGATGAATTTGCATCGATCAAAGTATCCATTGGTATTCTGTAATACCCACTGGAATCAATATCAATGCGAATCAAATTATTAGATGTCATGTAATCTGGGACTTCATTTTGGCTTGATTGATTTTCAATTTCATTTAAACTGCTTTGAGAACTCAGAATATCAAAAATTATTTTCCCTTGTTTTTGGTTTTGCCATTGAATCTGCACAGTTGTTTT
>DTWI01000054.1 GCA_012963075.1 Fidelibacterota bacterium | reverse complement strand
TACTGGTATTATATAAGGATTATAGTGGGCTATGCCGATTAACTTATTCATGTTCCAGACCATTTTAGACATATCTATAGTTGTATTGCTGTTATCCCAAATGTTTCCTATTTCTACGTAATTACCGCCTTTACGTAGCATGGATAACCCTTCGTTTACAACTTCAGGATATCCTACTACTTCTAATACAACATCTGCTCCTCTTCCCATAGTAATCTTTTTGACTTGTTCGATTCTGTCATTTACACTAGGTATATCATTAATATTAATAGTGTGTGTAGCGCCACATTGGCGTGCAAGTGCTAGTCGGCTTTCTATTCCATCAATGACGATAATAGCTGAAGCCCCCATTTCTGCTGCAGCTGCAGCAGCGTTGATTCCCAATCCGCCCGCCCCTTGGATAACAATTGAATCTCCCATTTTTGTTTCGCCTTGTTCCAACCCATAAATCACTTGCGAAACTGCGCAATTGACTGATGTTGCGACTTCATCTGGTAAGGTATCGGGGACTTTAAAGACAAAATGTCCCGGGAAAAGGTAATAATATTCAGCAAATCCTCCATTACAATAAGGTAGCTCTTCTATGGTTCCACGAAACCTAAATCGGTTTGGACAATGGTTAAACTCCGATCTCATACAGTTATAACATCGTCTACATGGGAAAAAATAAGGAAAAGCAACTCTATCACCTTCTTTTAATTGTTGACCCATAGAATCTGTATCGATATTCGCTCCCAAAGAATCAATTTGTCCAGTCATTTCATGTCCAAGAATTATTGGGCCAGGCTTACCTGAGGTTTTCGGTTTGAGTTCTCCGCGCCAGTAATGTAAATCACTTCCACAGATTGCAGCAGAAGTTATTTTAACTAATATTCCATCTGGATCTACAGGTACGGTGGGCAATTCTCTAATTTCAAATTGGTAGGGTTTTAAAAAGACAGCAGCCTTACCGGTTTTCATCATTTACTCCTATATATCAAATAATATTTGTGCGATATTAAAAGTGATAATATCATTGGTTTGTTAATCACATCTCCCGATTATAATACAGGCATTTTGGCCGCCAAAACCAAAACTATTGGATAATATAGTGTTCACTTGCTGTTTGCGTGATATGTTTGGAACATAGTCTAGGTCACATTGCGGATCTGGAACTTCCTGATTGATGGTAGGATGAATGGTGTTATGTATTATTGTTTTAATAGCTGCTACTGCTTCTATCGCTCCCGCTCCACCAAGAGCATGGCCAATCATTGACTTTGTTGAACTTATCGGAGGAGCAGCATCTTTACCAAATACTTGTTTTATGGCTAACGTTTCAGCCAAATCGTTTAGAGGTGTAGAAGTCCCATGCGCATTTATGTAATCAATATCTTTTGGGGACAATTTTGAATTGGCTAAAGCATTATTTATGGCACGAGCTGCACCTTCGCCCTTTTTATCTGGCTGGACTGCATGATAAGCGTCGGATGAAACACCTTGTCCTAAGATTTTTGCATATATAGTAGCTCCTCGATTTAAGG
>DTWI01000053.1 GCA_012963075.1 Fidelibacterota bacterium | reverse complement strand
AGGTGGATCTGCTTCCTATGCCTTATTATCTACTTCTAACAAAGGATGTCAGCTTGTTGGAGTCGTTGGAAGCGATTTTCCAGATCAATATTTAAATCTACTAAAGAACTATTCAATTACTCTTGATGATTTAATGATTGCTAATGGAAAAACATTTACATGGGGCGGAGAATATGCACCAGATTTTTCTAATAGAGAAACGCTATATGTTAATCCAGGCATTGCTGAATGTTGTTTGCCTGTATTATCTAGTGAATCAAAACAGTGTGAATACCTTCTTTTGGGGAATACATCACCAAGAGTACAATTAGCTATTTTAGACCAAATAGAAACAAAACCTTTTATCATATTAGATACATTTAAATTATATATTGATATTGCACTAGAAGATTTGAAGAAAACTATGTATCATTCTGATTTATTATGTATTAACTATAATGAGGCATTATATCTATCTAAACTTTCAAATCCTTCACTAGACGATATTGCTAAGTGTATTCTAGATATGGGCGTTAAAAGTCTAATTATTAAAAGAGGAGAAGAAGGGGCCTCGTTTTTTAATAATCAAGACAATTTCTCTATTGCAGCATATTATGTTGATCAAGTTATGGACACAACTGGGGCTGGAGATAGTTTTGCTGGTGGACTAATATCTAGTTTAATGAATGGAGCTGATATCAAAGAAGCCATGGTAGAGGGGTCAGTGATGGCATCATTTTGTATTGAAGACATTGCACATAGGGGACTTATTTCATTTTCAGAGGAAGAATATACATTAAGAAAAAAATGGCTTGAATCTAGTCTTACAACTTGAAATCTCTGTATAATAATACTAACTTGACCAATCGAAAGAATATTAGATGATTAATACAAAAAAACTTTTTCTTTTTATAATAATGTTTTCTTTGCTTTTTTCTCAAGGGAAAGCTTTGAATTCAGCTAGCGTATATATCAAAGATAAAGATTGGAAACAAGCTGAATTTTTTCTTTTACAAGCAGTAGAACATCCAAAGGATAAATGGACAGCTGCTTTTCATTTAGGAGATAAAGTTTATGTTAGAAGCCAAGATTGGGCCAAGGTAAAACAATACATGGATCTTGCAAGTACCGCTCCAGAAGGTTTAAAAATTAGGCCAACTAGAAACGATTCTAGAATACCAATTCAAACTGCAATTACTGCTTCATTGGCTAGAAGTTTTCAGCTAATTTATTTTAGAGCAACAGGTTATATATCCCTTATTAATAAAACAGCAGATGTTGAACAACACAATATGTTTATCGAGCAAGCTATTAAAACTGCAAATCAAGCAAAAAATTTAGATCCAAACCAACCTGCAGCACATGCTCTTCTTGGACTTTATCATTCTTTAAAAAATGATAAAGAAAATACTATGAATTTTATTAATCAATCACTCGCAATAGAAGGCAGTACTGATGATGAGATGCTTGGACTTCTTATCAATGCTGGAGAGTGTGCAACTCGTATAGATAAGTTAGATATAGCATCTGAATATCTTGAAAGGGCATTATTAATAGATCCAAATGATATTAGTGTTTTAAAAGCTATAGCAGCAGTATATGTTGGGAGAAATGATTTCGATAAGGCATTAGATATTTTTAGTAGAACGCTTGAACAAACAGAGGATGATCAAGAAAAAGCTGATTTACATTTTAATTTAGGTACTATTTACCTCAAAAAGGGCAATCCAAGCGAAGCAGAATACCATTTTGAAGAAGCAGTTTATTTAAATCAAGAAGATACCGAGGCTATATTTAGACTTGCACGAACTCTAGAAGAATCAGAAAGATGGAGAAGCGCCCTAAACTATTATAAAGATTTAATTTTAATGGATCCAAATAATTCAGCCTATTACAAAGGAGCCTATAGAGCATCTTTTAATGATGGAGATCCAATAGCCGCAAACGAATATCTTCAAAAAGCTAAACAGTTAGAAAATTAATATATTGGTTGTCCAGTGTGTTCTCTATAGAAGTCAAATAAAGCTTCTTCAATAGCTGATGCTAATGCACCATATCCTCTTGCTGTCTCACGTGCACGATCATAATTAGCTTCAATTTGAATAACATTAATTTCTCCAACTGCATATGTAGTAGTTGTGTATCCTCCGCTAAAGTATGGGTCTGTACCTGGGGATGTTGTTGTTGTACTTGGTACAGCATCAAAAGTATATACATCAGTCCCACTACCAGCACTTGAATAACTATATGATTTTGTTACAATTAAACCACCAAAACTTGTAGGTCCTCTTAATACTTCAGAAAAAGTTGCTGCACTTAAAGAAGCAATTTGTGAAATACTACTTTTTGCAACATATGTTGGAGCATTTATTTGAACATTACTAAGACCTAAATCGTTTGAGTCTAATAAATAACCAAGTTCCAATCGCTGAATATCATGACCATGACCATGTAAATCTAATAACACTCCGGAATCAAAATATGTTTCAATAGTATCAATTGCAGTTTGAATAAAAGTATGATAAGCATTATATGCCTGCACTGCACCTAAATTTCCTTGAGCTGCTTCCACCACTTCTCGATTAGGATCTAATTTGGTTCTATGGAGATTGGAAACAATTATGTGTGGAAATAGTCCTCCAGATCGCTGTACAAAGAAATATGCAAAACGTTCTGCAACTTTTTGGGCATTGATATCTCGTGATGTAACTCCAGAAGTTCTGTCAGGGATTGATGATGGAGTTAACGTACCGTCATGTGGTACAGTAATAATAATGGGGGTATTGCCTACAAGGTAATCAATATATCCTAATGTATCTCCATAATGTTGTCCAGGAATATATGAAACATCAGGTGTTAGTGGATCTGGTGTTACTGCCTTATCACCACCACCACAACTGATAATAAAGATAAGAATTAGAATAATATTAATATGTAGATGCTTGATTGCCATCGCGAGATCCCCTTTTGTCTGATCCTGTTATAAATTTACCATTTTTTAATTGAATTCCATGAGAACGAGCAATACGATATTTTGCTAGTTCAAGCGTATGATTTAATTTTTTTAATTCTTCTATAGTTTTTTTATTTAAACTTTCTTTTTCGTAGAAAATTTGATCTGGTAACCATTGGGAATGTGTTCTTGCTGCATCAATTGCTTCATCAATTTCTAATCCATGGTCTAATACACTGATTAAAACTTGCAAAACAGCTGTAATAATACGTGCACCGCCTGCTGCGCCAACTGTAAGAATTGCCTCATTGTCTTTGTTTAAGACAATGGTTGGTGTCATGGAGCTTAAGGGTCTTTTAAAAGGTTGAATTGCGTTTGCATCGAAACCAATTAACCCAAATGCATTTCCTACACCAGGTTTTGAAGAAAAATCATCCATTTCATTATTTAATAAAAATCCACCACCATCCACAACTTTTTTGTTTCCATAACTTAAGTTTAGTGTGGTGGTAATACCAACAACATTCCCTTCTTTATCCATAACAGAATAATGGGTTGTTTCCATGCTTTCTTTATCTTCCCATGTTCCATGTGCAATCTCCGAGCTTGGAGTTGCATTATTCATAGAAATTAAGGTTAATCTTTCTTTAGCATATTCTTTCGATGTAAGAATTTCAATTGGGTTATTCCAAAAATCAGGATCACCTAAATGTATAGCTCTATCAGCGTATGCCAAACGTTGTGTTTCTGTTAACAAATGTATAAACTTTGTTGAATTTCTGTTCATTGATTCCAAATCAAAATTTTCCAGCATATTAAGCATTTGTATTACAAGAGTCCCTCCAGAACTTGGTGGACCCATAGAAATAATTGTATAATCTCTGTAAGTCCCAGTTACAGGCGTTCTATATACTGAATCATAGTCTAACAAATCTTGTTTGGTAATTAATCCACCGTTTTTATTCATTTCTTCTACAATTAAATCTGCTGTTTCTCCTTCATAAAATCCTTTATTCCCAAACTGTGCGACTAACCTAAGAGTTTTTGCCAAATCTTTCTGTACTATTACATCTCCGGCAGTCCATTCGTTTTCTTTTATAAAAATCTTTTTTGTTCCATCATCATCACCAAATTGGTCTTTATAAGCATTAAAGCTGTAAGCAGTAGTTTTATTAACTATAAATCCGTTTTCTGCATAATTAATTGCAGGAGCAAGAATTTCTTCTAGAGTAAGTTTCCCAGATCCATAATCATTCAAAATTTTCAGTAAACCATTTACCGTCCCTGGAACACCCGATGATTTATGAGATTCTAACGCAACAGTTCTATCATAATCTCCATTTTCATTAAGAAACATTTGTTGATATGATAATTGTGGTGCCTTTTCTCTAAAATCTAAACTGACCAATCTTCCATCTGTTGTAGAAGCAACTAAAAATCCTCCCCCACCAATATTCCCGTTAGATGGTGAG
This sequence comes from Fidelibacterota bacterium, assembly GCA_012963075.1. The sequence goes on along the minus strand of DTWI01000053.1, from coordinate 8,378 downwards.
GTTACTGCTAGAGCAAATCCAGTTGCTACAATGGCATCAAATGCATTTCCTCCTTCTTTAAGAATGTTAATTCCAACATCTGATGCAATCTTAGAAGTAGAAGACACTGCACCATTTTTATTGGTTCTTGATACCTCCCATGCTTGCCAAGTAACAAGGATGGCAAGTAATATGGTTAATATTTTATAATTATTGGTCATCGTTAGTTATTTGAAGATAATAAAAAGCCCCTGAAAAACAGAGGCCTTTTATTATTTTAATTCCTAAACGTTAGAGTTTATAAGCTCATATTTACACGAGCGTATAGATAACGTCCATTAAATCCAAAAGGACTATAACCAGAATGTTGGAATATTCCATTGAAACTATTTCTTTTAATAGTCTTGTCTGGGTATGTGTCAAATGCATTGTTTACCCCTAAAGATAAACGTGTTTGACTAGATAGCTGGAATGAATATTCAGCATCTAATGTCCATTTTGAAGAAAGAACTTGTTCTCTTTCTTCTGTTCCAGATGGAATTGTTACTTCACCCCAATTGTTCAATTTCACCATGTAGTTACATGTTGGTTTTTGAACCATTGCTGAGAATTGGAAAACATGGTCGGGACCAGAGTTTTCATATCTCACGGTGTTTGCACGTCCAAGAAGCACTTGATCTGTATAGTCTGCTAAATTGGAAGGAGTTTCAAGTTCTCCTTTATTGGTTACTTCAGTATCAGTGAAGTTCATTGCACTCTTAAGTAACAAGTGTCCATTAGGAATATCAAAGTTTAGAGTAGAAACAATATCTAAACCATTAGTCTCAGTGTCAACTCCGTTAAAGAACCATCTACCAGCTGCTGCTGCAATGTTTCTTTCTTGGAAGAATTGAACCATTCCTGCGCCCTTAAAGGTTTCAGAAAGTCCAATACGATCTTCAACAGTAATCTTATAAGCATCTACTGCTAGTGAAGCCATATCATTCTTGAATGTCATACCAGCTGAAAGATTGCTAGAAGTTTCTGGTTCAAGATCTCTTGCACCAAGAGCTAATGCTGGTTCGGTATCAACAGGGAATGTTCCTACTTCATAAGGTATTCCATCAATAAAGTTAGTTGCAATAGATGAGAAATACGCTTCTTGTAATGCAGGAGCTCTAAAGCCAGTGCTTACAGAAGCTCTTAATGCTAAGTTTTCTTGTAATTCATATCTCATTGCAATTTTACCATTTATTGTGTTTCCAAAGTCGCTATAATCTTCTGCTCTAACTGCTACACCGATAAGAAGATTGTCAAGCACATCGGCTTCTGCGTCAAAGTATACACTTAACGCGTCTCTATCACGATCGCCTTCGTTTGCAGGAGCAAGTCCTGGTAAACATTGACAACCAACCGCAGCGCCTGCGCCAGCGCTTGGACCGTCTAATACATCAAATCCACCGTCAGCATATCCTGCTTCTTCACCAGCTTCAATTGTATAGTTTTCACTACGCAGTTCCAAACCGAATGCAAGATTTACTGGTCCAGCAAAACCTTCCATATCTACTACGGTTGTAAAATCAGCGTTTAGTGAAGTTTGTTTATAACCTAATGTTCCTAAATCAAAATCAGACTGTTGTCCATCACTAGTACCAAAAGTTGCGTTATGACTATTTTGCATTCCCCATGCAAAGTCATTGCCACCAGTAGTAAGGCTAATGTCATATGCGTAATCTCCAATTAGTCCCTTCATACCAGCTGCAAAAGATTTATCAGTTAGTTCTGGACTAATTAGTGGCAAGAATCCGTCTGGATACCATGCACGAAGAGTACGATTGTCTTGAGCTCGTCTATAATAACAACCACTTTCTCCATTACGGGTATTGAATCCACCAAAAGTATAGAATGTCCCTCTTTCCATTGGGAAACTACCATTAAACATCATGCTTACTTGTTCAAATTCTCCACGACCAATACGATGATTCTCTCTATTGAAAGAAGCTTCTCTTGGATCTGGAGTGACTGTAGCTGATCCACTTTTAGTGAGTTGTCCGCTTGCATCTGTACCAAAGTACTGCATTCTAGGATCTAGACCAGTACGGTTTGTACGTCCACCATCGCGGAGTTGTCCACTTATGTAAAGATTTCCACCAAACATGCTTAAACCACTACCAGCATGGAAGATTAAATTTTTACCATCGGTTTTCTTAACAGTTTGCATTCCACTTCTAGCCCAGCCTCTTTCACCAGTAAATGGTAAATAGCCTGATCCATTGTGGCCTGGGTCACTGTCCCAACCGTAAGTACTTTCATCTTGGCCTGCGATTAATGCTTCATCAGATCCATAGCCTCTTTCAAAGAAAGAGTAACTTTGACCATATGTTATACTAACATCTGCACCGCCTGTTTCTTTTAAAATTATGTTGATTACACCGGCGATAGCATCAGAACCATATTTCGCTGCTGCACCATCACGCAATACTTCGATTTTCGCGATTGCACTTGATGGAATTGCATTTAGGTCAACTTGTGTTGAACCACGTCCAACAGAACCGTTAACGTGCACTAGAGCACCTGAATGACGTCTTTTACCGTTTACCAGTACAAGAACATGCCCTGGTGCCATACCACGCAATGTAGCAGGTCTCATGTGATCTGAACCATCAGTAATGTAGCCACGAGGAGCGTTATAAGACGGAACTAAAGCTTGCAACAATTGACTTGTTTCAGTCAGTCCAGTTGCACGAATTTCAAGTTCTGTAATAACTTCCACAGGAACTGCTTGTTCGTCTGCATTTCTTTGGAAACGAGATCCAAGAACTGAGACTTCAGAACCAGCAACTGCACTAAATGATAGTGAAAAGTTTGCTGTTGCAGCACCATCTACATTGACAGACACGCTTGAAGACCCATATCCGATATATGAAGCAGTTAAAGTATAAGAACCACTTGCTAGATCGTCGACTGAATATGAACCGTCAGCTGCCGTTGCTGCACCTGATGATGTTCCTTCAATTACTACATTTGCACCATAAAGGGCATTGCCCCCTGAGTCAGTAACGGTACCTGATACTGAACCCTGTGCAAACATAAAACCGGTCATCATAACAAGTGCTACCATATTAAATAGCTTTCTCATTTTTTTTCCTTTTTTTATGTACATATTTAAAATATTTTTCTATCCAAATATAAGGATACACCCTTAGTATAGGGCGCTTTAACCCTTAGTCCGTATAAGTTATTGTAAGACGAGCTGAATGTCAATATCTTAAAAGAAACAGGCTTTTATCGTCTGCTTCGTAGTTTCATTAAGAGATTTAAAATTTCAATATAAAGCCAAATTAACGTAATCATTAGTCCAAAAGCGCCATACCATTCCATATACTTTGGAGCGCCTTGACTTGCACCTTGTTCAATAAAATCAAAGTCCAGTACTAGATTCAAAGATGCAATACCAACGACAAAGACAGAGAATAGAATACCCGTTAACCCATTTGCAAATAAGGGCCCCATGAACGAAACTCCGAATAAAGACAAAAGCATGTTTAGCATATACACAATAAAAATGCCAAATGTAGCTGCAAAAATTCCAAGTCTAAAATTATCTGTTACCGCAATAAGCTTGCTTTTATATAACATCAAAAGAGCAGCTAAAATGCCAAAAGTAAGACATATAGCTTGATTAGCAATTCCAGGATACATAGCATTAGCCCAGGCAGAAATTCCTCCCAAAAGCCCTCCTTCTAATAAGCAATATATTGGAACCGTATAAGGAGCTGCTTTCTTGTTAAAAATAGTGATTAATAAGAGAATAAAAGTAGAGATAACAATCGGTAAAAACAACATCAAGGATAATTCAGGATTATTCCAGGTATAAATAGCAGATGTCATTAAAAGCAACAAGCTTAATGCTGTTTTATTAACGGTGCCATCAATTGTCATTGGTTGTTCAGCAAATGTATTTATAGTGGATGAAAATGTTTTGCTATTAAGAGCTGGGTTTCCTGATCTCATAAATCTTTATTTTAAGAAATCGCTGATTTTATTTTCGTTAATTCGAGTTTGTTTCATTGAATCTCGTTCTCGAATAGTAACGGTATTATCCTCAAGGGTTTGATGATCGATAGTTATTCCAAAAGGAGTTCCTGCTTCATCTTGACGATAATAACGTTTTCCAATAGATCCTTGTTCATCATATATACATGGATATTGTTTATTTAAATTACTAAAAATGTTCATAGCTCTTTCAGGTAAATTATCCTTTTTAACAAGAGGACATATAACAGCTTTATTCGGAGCTAGTGCAAATGGAAGCTTTAATACAACACGGTTATTTTCCGTGTCTTCAAAGTAAGCGTTACATAGAACCATTAGAAATACCCTATTTAACCCAGCAGATGTTTCAATAATATAAGGATGATATTTTTTATCGTTTGCAGAATCAAAATATGTCATATTTTTACCGGAAAGCTTTTCATGTTGTTTTAAATCAAAATCTGTACGATTATGAATTCCTTCAATTTCCCCCCAACCAAATGGAAATTTATACTGAATATCATATGCGTCTTTTGCATAATGAGCTAATTCTGTATCATCATGTTGATAAAATTGAAGATTAGATTTACTAATTCCCAATTGATTTAAATAAAAATCAAATCTCTTTTGTTTCCATAATTCAATGTTTTCTTTGTCTTTTGATGGGTGAACAAAATATTGCATTTCCATTTGTTCAAATTCTCTTGTTCTAAAAATGAAATTTCTTGCAACAATTTCATTTCGAAATACCTTTCCAATCTGTGCAATACCAAATGGTATTTTTAAGCGCATACTATTTTGAATTAAAAGATAGTTGATAAAAATTCCTTGTGCAGTTTCTGGACGTAAATAAATTTCTTTTCCAGTTTTTTCTGATGGACCTGAATCAGTTTTAAACATTAAATTAAATTGAACTGGTATTGTCCATTTTCCAACTGAACCTGAATGGGGATCTACAACTCCCGCTTTTTCCAATATTCCTTCACCATCAGATCCTTTATTAAGAAGTGTATGTGCAATTTGATCAAAAATAGAATTATCGTTAGTATTTTTGATGTTTAAAGAATCGCATAAAGTATCAATTACTTTATTTTTTTGTTGATATAGTAAATCATCAACTCGATATCTTTTTTTGTTATCTTTATTATCTGTCATTGGGTCATTAAAATTTTCTATATGTCCACTTGCTTTCCATACATCTGGATGGACCATAATTGCACTATCAATACCGACAATATTTTGATGAAGTTGAGTCATTTCTTTCCACCACAACTCTGAAATTGATTTTTTTAATTCAACACCCATTGGTCCATAATCATAAGATGCTTTTAATCCGCCATAGATTTCAGAATTAGGGAATACAAAACCTCTTCTTTTGCAAAGAGAGATAATTTTATCTAAATGTTTTTCACTCATTAGAATAATTTAATCGAAAAAATACTTGTATAATATTGTTATACCAAATAATCCAAAAATAATTGGAATAATCCACATTAATAAATTAAATCCACTTGCAGGAGGAATATCAAGAATATTGAGTCCATATTTTTCAACATAGTAGTTTTTAATTTCATCATCAGTCATTCCTTTAATAACCATTTTTTTAATTTCTTCTCTCATCTCAATTGCAATACTTGATTGAGATTGTTCCAAAGTAAGTCCTTCGCAGACAGGACACATTAATTCTCGATTTAATTTATAGAGTCTTTCCTCTAGCGAGGATTGATATCCGAACACAATATTACTTATGGAAATGATTAAGATTAAACTTTTCACTACTTTTTTTCTGATAATAATTTAATACTTTCTTCTAATGTTACTTCATCTATTTTGTATCCTTTTAATGATACATTTTTATTGCCATCTGTTACATAGGGTCCAAATCTTCCCGTTTTGATTAGAATTTCTTTTTTTGTTTCAGAATCTATTCCTAAAACTTTGGGTTCAAATTTTGCTTTTCTGTTCTTAATAAGTTCTATAGCATCATCCAAAGTAATTGTTAATGGATTATCATTGGCTTTCATTGAGGCGTTTGTTTTACCGCATTTGACATAAGGACCATATCTTCCAAAGTCGACGAAAACATCTTCTGTTGTTTCAGGGTTTTGCCCAAGATTTTTAGGTAAATTGAGAAGATCATTTGCAATTTTTTCTGTTACATTGTCGACCCCGATGCTTTTTGGAATAGACTTTCTTGTTTTGGAATCTGATAGTTCAAGATAAGGACCATATCTTCCAACTTTTAATAAAATAGATTCTCCATTGTCAGATTTTCCAATAATATTATCCTGGTCTTGTAATGCGATAAGATCTTTAACTGTTTCACTGTTTAAGTCTCCAAGAAATAAATCTTCAGGAATCGTAATATTTTTATCATTTATTTGAATAAATGGTCCATATTGTCCTATTCTAACATCTATATCGTTTGCAATAGGAATAGTACATGCTTTTTGAACATCTACTTTTTCCTCTAATAATTTTTCAACTCCTTGATATGTTTCTGTACCATAATAAAATTCTTTTAAAATATCTAAATAGCTATTTTCAGATCGAGAAATAGCATCTAACTTTCTTTCCATAGTTGCTGTAAACTGTTCATTGAAAAGTGCTAAATAATGATTTTCTAATAATTGAGTAATAGCAATTCCTATAAATGTTGGAATCAATGTTTTATTTTTTTTGGTAACATATTTTTTGGATACAATTTTATCTAATATTGACGAATAAGTTGAAGGACGACCAATTCCTCTTGTTTCCATTTCTTTTACTAACATTGCTTCAGAAAATCTTCTAGGAGGAATAGTAGTTTTTTCCTCAGATGATATTGTTTCATGTTTAATTTTAGAAGATTGTGATAAAGTAGGAAGGGAACTAACAGCAGATTTTTGATTTCTTCCTAGAGATTGTTCATATGCAGCAGTATATCCTTTAAATTTGGTTACATTGCCATTTGCTTTATAAATAGATTTTCCATTTTTGATTGTAACATTAGTACGTATATATTCAGCAGCTTTCATTTGAGAAGCCAATGTACGGTTTAAAATTAAATCATATAATTGTGATTCATCTTTACCTAAAATACTAGCGATTTCATTTGTTTCTTTAAAAGCTCTTCCTGCTGGCCTAATTGCTTCATGGGCTTCTTGTGCATTAGCAACTTTTGTTTTATATATATTAAATGAATCTGGAAGAAATTTTTTGCCAAATTTATTTTCGATGAAATGTTTTGCAGCAGATAACGCTTCACTTGAAAGATTGGTAGAATCTGTTCTCATATAAGTTATAAATCCCTGTTCGTATAATTTTTGTGCAATAAACATTGTTTTTTTTGGAGAATATCCAAATTTTCTTGAAGCATCTTGTTGAAGAGTACTAGTTGTAAATGGAGGAGGAGAAGAACTAGAGGTTGCTTTTGATTCAATGTCTACAATTTTCCAAGGATTTTTATTCGATTCTTTCTTGATTTCTTCTGCTTTTTCTGTATTAATCAAGAGAAGATTTTGATTTTTTACACCACTATCAAATTTGCTAAAATCATTACTTGTTGCAACTTCTTGTTGATTGTAGTGAGTAAGTCTAGCTTTGAAATTTTTATTACTACTTTCTTCAATAAGCTCTGCTTCGATTGCAAAAAATTTGTTTTTAATAAATTTGTTACGTTCCTTTTCACGTTCTACCAATAATTTTAATGCTACCGATTGAACTCTTCCGGCAGAGAGCCCTTTTACTTTTAAGTTTCTTAATGTTTGCCATAGAATAGGAGAAAACATAAATCCTACTAATCGATCGATTACTCTTCTAGCTCTTTGTGCATCTACTAAATTGTAATTTATTTCTCTACTATTATTTATTGCCTCCACCACAGCATTTTTTGTTATTTCTGTGAATTCTACACGTTCAACATCTTTATTAATTTCTTCAGCAATATGTGCAGCAATAGCCTCACCTTCTCTGTCTGGATCTGTAGCAATTAAGATCCTATCAGCCTTTTTAGTTTCATTTTTTAGCTCGGTTATAAATTTTTTCCTATCAGCTATAGTTTCAATCTTCATAGCAAAATCATTCTTAATGTCGATTCCTAATTCTTTCTTTGGTAAGTCTTTAAAATGGCCAATACTGGCTATTACTTTAGCATGATTTATATATTTGCTTATTGTTTTTGTTTTGGAAGGTGACTCAACAATAATTAGTAGTTTTTCTTGATTTGACATTTTAGGAAATCAACTTACATCCTTTGTATGTTAATTGTCAAAAATTTATATATATAATTATATATATAAATTATTGCTTTGCCACGCCAGTTTCACGTCGCTGTGGTGGAGTACCGTAGTGAGCAGGATTGACCCAATGAAATCAATGGCCCTTAGTGTAGTGCGAGCAGATTT
>DTWI01000052.1 GCA_012963075.1 Fidelibacterota bacterium | reverse complement strand
TTAGGGTTAACCATTTTATCAAGTATAGTCACATCGATGCCATTAGCCCCCGCTGCGATTGGAACATATCACTTGGCAGTGATTTATTGCTTAAATAGTTTATATGGAATTGATTTAGAAAAAGCACAAAGTGCGGCTATTGTAATGCATAGCATCTTTCTTGTTTATACAATTATTTTAGGATATATCTATTTGCTCTCTGAAGGTATCAATATTAAGTCAATTACCAATGACGAAAAAAACTAAAGGATTGCTCACTGTATTAGGTGCATATACTCTCGCAATTTTTTTGGGAGCATATTCGATATCGCTAGTCACACATTTAGGAGATATGTGGCAAATTTTTATTGCAGATGTTGTGGCTACGATAGTGATTTATAGCTTTAGCGTTGCTTATAAGAATTCGTCATTCTATGATCCATATTGGTCTGTTATTCCTGTATTTATATTATTTTTTTGGATTTGGAAAAATAACTACATCATTACTCCAATTATTATTCTATTAAGTATTGCTGTTTTATTCTGGTCCATGAGGTTAACCTCAAATTGGATGAAAACCTGGGAAGGATTAGATCATGAAGACTGGCGTTATATTGATATGCGCAATAGCATGGGAAAACAGTTCCAACTATTAGGAAATTTTGGTGGCATTCATATGTATCCAACATTGCAAGTTTTCTTTTGTTGTATGCCAATGCAACAATGTTTTAACTCAAACGGTACTCCATTAATGTTTCTTGGTTTTATGGTTTGTATCATTGGGATACTTTATGAAATTATCAGCGATAAACAGCTCTATGACTTTAGGGTGAAACACCCTACAGAGAAAAAAGTAATTGAAACGGGTTTGTGGAATTATTCTAGACATCCAAATTATTATGGAGAAATTTTATTTTGGTGGGGACTATTCCTTATGGGTTTTGAGTCTGCAGGAATGACTTATCTTTTTGCAGCACCGATTACAATGACTGTTCTATTTTTAGGTGCTAGTATTCCTTGGATTGAAATTAAAATTCTTCGAACAAGACCAGAATACAAAATGTATCAAAAAAGAGTTCATATTTTATTTCCAGAAATCGCTATATTGAGAAGATTATTTTGGAAATAACATAATGGACAAAAATTCAAAATCAATACTAAAAATTTTCGCTTTAATAGCGCTTTTGCAGTTTCTATTCTTTCTTTTTGTGATGGTTCCGAACAAAACTTGGCATTTTTTCGGATAATGAACCTTTAGAGCTTTCCAACCAAATAAAATTCAATTGTAATCACATTATTTATTCGTATCGCTAATAAGGATGGACGTTTTATTTGATAGTTACTTAATTTAATTTCAAAATTGGATTTTACAATCACTCTATCCTCTTCAATTAGTAAATCGACAGGTAGAGAAATTTCTTTTTTAATACCATGAAAAAATAAATTACCAACGACTTGATAGTGATTATCTTTTTTCTCAATACGTGAAGAAGTAAAACTAACAACAGGGTAGAAATACTCTTCAATTACATCCAACATATTAGAATCACGATTGGAATTTTTGCTGTCAATACTAAAAACAGGAACAGATAAATCTACTTTTGATAACTCAGGATTCTCTTGATTAAACAAAAAAGTGCCTAATATTTGGTTGCTTGTACCTACCCATTGATGTGCGGGATGATTTCCATGGTAGGATAAATAGCTTTGATCTGAATCAATCTTGACTTCAAGAGACTGAGCAAAGGAAAACTGTAGAAACAATATTAGAAGTATCTTTCTCATTTAAAAAATGTAAGTCCTAACATATCCAAGCTGAGCGTAAAAAATGCAATTGTCCCTGCTTTTAAGTGTGCATCCATTAAATCATTATATTTTTTACCATTTTTTACAGCATTCTTTGCCAAAAAAGGTTGAGCAACCATCGCTGAAAAATGCAAAATCGCTAAGGTACGATGTAGTTTGATAGATGAGAAATTGTTATCATACTTTCGTGCTGGTGGGGAGAAAATAGCCAAGGAAGCTCCTGTCATATATGTAGTATATGTAAAATAACCCATTGCTTTATGTTTATCATAATAATTATTCCAATAATCGCCCTCATCGTCATCATATAACTTTTTACCAACAGAATATTGGTAAGCAAGTCCAGTTAAAGTCACAATGCCAAGCCATTGATGTGCTTGCAACATTTTGCGTCTTAATTTTAGCTCTTCAATTCTTGTTTCTGGACCAATATCCCATTTTCGGAACAATCCTTCCTCTCCCCAAATAATAGATTTGACATAAGGCATATCTTCAGGTAATCCAACTTCTTGAGGAATAAATCTTTGATCATAATTTTCTTTTGTGACAACAGATTGCCCTTGGATAAAAGAACAGAACAAAAAAATAGAAAGAATTGGTATTACATTTTTATAATTCATCTTATCACAATTTCTTAAATTAACATGTAGTGAGCAAAGAAAAATTAACAAAAAAAATTAATTCATGTGAATGTGACTGTCAAATAATTCCTGATCCTTCCCGAAGAAATTTTATAAAACAAGCAACGACCCTTACAATCATTGGTGGAACTGCCTTCATCTTAGAAGCATGTGGGGGTGGTGGTTCACCTACAAGCTCTGATGATGGAACTGGTGGTGGTGGCAGTGGTGGTGGTACTGGTGGTGGTACTGGATATAATTATGATGCTACTACTGGGACAATTACTATTGATATCACGATGATTCATACCACGCTACAAACAGTAGGAAGTGGAATTGCATTAAGTGGTAGTATTACATTTGATAATAAAGGCATTATTGTTTTGCGTACAAGCAATACGGGAGTGAGAGCACTTTCTAGAAATTGTACTCATCAAGGAAATGCTGTCAATATTGATAGTACAAATAATAATTTACCATGCAGTGCACAAACTTCTGGTCATGGTTCTGTATTTGATTTTAGTGGAAACGTTGTATCAGGCCCAGCAACGAGTTCTCTCACCCAATATAATGCATCACTTAGCGGAACTATTATTACTATCATCGCTTCTTAATAAAGAATAATTATCATTAATTAAATTTTCTAATATTTTTGTTTGTTTTACAATTGTTTTATTGTATTCCGTTTTATTCATCTCAGAAAAATCTTTTGGATAAATCGGAGGCAGTACGTGAATATCTATAGGTACAGAATGTATAAAACGTCCTTTTCTTGGCCACGCTTTTTCTGTTCCAAGAATTACAGCTGGTACGACCGGGATGTTTAATTCTAAAGAAAACTTCATTGCACCCTTTCGGAATCGTTGCATTACTCCTGGTTCTCCACGCGATCCTTCTGGAAACATAATAATATTGTTGTTTCGACTAACAAATGCTTTTGATAAAAGAAATGTATCTTCCAAATCAAGGGATTCTGGTTTATTTCTTCGTTCAATAGGAATTAATGTAATAAAATTTTTGAAAAATTTTCTTCGGTACTTATTATCAAACCAATAGTCTTTTGCAGCTAAAAAGCCAAATCGTTCATATCCTAATCGTGTGGCATATACAAGCACAGCAATATCCATATGGCTATTGTGATTACTACAAAAGATAAATGGGGTGTCCTTTGGAATATTTTCTCTCCCAATCACAGTAACAGGAGCGTAAAAAGTCAAGACCGTATTGGCAAAGAAATCAAATAAAAAGGAAAAAAATTTCAGCAGGGGTAATTTGGGCTTAGACAGGTAATGATATCGTGGATCTTCTAAAATACTATATTTCATTTTTTTAACTTATGCTTTAATTCTTTTAGCTAGTTCAAAGTATAGCCAAGGAAAATATTTTCGCAAAACAATACCTAACCAAACAATATCATTCCACTTTGCAACAATCACTTCCCTTTTTTTTCTTTTAACAGCAGAAACAATTTGTTTTGCAGCTGCTTCTGCAGATAATCCATTGGCATGACCACGATCATCTTTTCCGTAAGTATGGCCACTCTTTGTTAATGCATTTTTGCCAATATTTGTTTGTACCAGACCAGGAGCAATTAACGTAATATGAATATTATGTTTCGCAACCTCAGAACGTAAACTATCAAAAAATCCATGCAAAGCAAATTTCGCCGAAGAATATGCGGTACGATTCCTAGAACCAATCAATCCAGCAACACTGGTATTGGTTACAATATGTCCTGATTGTTTTTCAATCATATGAGATAAAATAGCCTTGGTAAAGGTGACAACAGAAAAATAATCTAACTTCATAATTTTATTTAACACGGAAAGATCGGAATCTTCAAAATATCCAAACTGACTAATCCCAGCATTATTAAATACAATATCAATGGGTCCTTCTTTTCTAATTATATCAGATACGAACGTATTGATTTGATCTAGTGCAGTTAAATCAAAAGGATAAATACGATATTGATTGGCATTATAGCTACCAAATATTTCTTCCATCTTTTCCTTATTTCTTGCAACCAACAATACTTTAGCACCAAGCGATAAGAACCGTTTCGCAGTTGCTGCACCAATTCCAGAAGAAGCCCCCGTTACTATAATCGTTTTATTTGCAAATGACATATTTAATTTCACTCTCGCTCTTTAAAAGGTATTACAATTCCTTTTTCTATATAATTTTTTAATCCATTTAATAATATTGCCCAACAAAATGAAGATCTTCTGTAGTCTGCATTACATCTTTGCCAACCTATATGCCAGAATTTGAGTTGAACGTTTCCATTAATCTCATCAATATCAAAACCAAACGTAGTTGAATTCCAATCTGGATTTGACTTTATCATTTTTATGTAAAATGCCTTATTGTGTAAATATTCAATCACTTCACCAAACCAATCATATTCTGGAGTAAAGTAAAAATTATACTCTCCTCCTATCTCAGGCTTTCCAACACACTTTAAAGGCCACCATTTAATCAAATGATTTGGTTTAGTAATCGCTTCAAAAACCTTTGTTAGTGAAGCGTTGATAATTAAATCATGATAAATTTCATAACTTTCATTTGTTTGAAATGACATAAGCGCAATCTACTACTTTTTATCTTTTGTGTTAAGCCAGTAATAAAAAGGGAGTGCAAACAATAAACTGCCTAACAAGGATAGTATAATTAACCAATACCATTTGTATTTACCAATAGGATGATGTTTGAAATAATAGGCAAACAATAACATTAATAAAAATGCTTCGAGAAATAATGCAACCCCAATAGTATTCGATAAGAATAAGTTCAAATCAAATTCAAAGAACCACCAATAAAGAAACAAGTTGTTTACTACTAGTAGCCCTGTCGCCGAAAACAAAAATAATACTATTTTATTCATAATTGTTGAAAATTAAGCTAAAAAAGTTCTCAAGGAATAATTAAAAAAAAATTTGTAGACTATCTTATTAAAACAATAAGGGAAAAAAATAATGAAAAAAGAGAATCTAACAGAGGAACAATTAATTTTTCAAGATGCAGTTCGCACATTTTTTGAACGTGAAGTTGCACCTAATAACGAACAATGGGAAAAAGATGGACAGGTGTCACGTGAGGTATGGTTGAAAGCGGGAGAAAATAATTTTTTTGGAATTGATGTTCCTGAAGAATATGGTGGAATGGGGATTGATGACTATCGATATAATACCATTCTTATTGAAGAAGGAGTAAGATCTGGATCCTCTGGATTTGCACACTCTGTACAAAATGATCTAGTGGTACCGTACTTATTATCTCATTGTAATGAAGAACAAAAAAAACGTTGGTTTCCAAAAATATGTAGTGGAGAGATCATTGGAGCACTAGCAATGACTGAACCTAGTGGTGGTAGTGATTTAGCTGGAATGAAAACTACCGCAAAAGATATGGGAGATCATTATCTTGTTAATGGAAGTAAAACATTCATTACTAATGGCTTATTAAGCGATTTTGTAATCACTGCAGTTAAAACTGATTCTACGAAAAATGCTAAGGGAATTAGTTTATTAGTTCTTGAACGTGGTATGGAAGGATTTGAAAGAGGAAAAAAATTAGAAAAAATTGGTCAAAAAGCACAGGATACAGCTGAACTCTTCTTCAAGGATGTAAAGGTACCAAAAGAAAATCTTTTAGGTGAGGAAGGAAAAGGGTTTTACTATATGATGGAAAATCTTCCGAAAGAACGTTTATCAATTGCAGCTGCATCAATTGCGGCAATAGAAGTAGTATTGAAATATACGATTGAATACTGTCATGAACGCAAGGCATTTGGTCAAAAAATTGGTAGCTTTCAAAATTCAAAGTTCAAACTAGCAGAAATGGCCACCGAAGCTGAAATTGGTCGTACCTTTTACGATCAATGTGTCTTCGACTTAAATGAGAAGAAACTTACTGCTGAAAAAGCTGCAATGGCAAAATGGTGGATAACCGATGTAGAACATCGTGTCGTGGATCAATGCTTACAACTACATGGTGGCTATGGATACATTCTTGAATATCCTATTGCGAGAGCATATCTTGATTCTCGTGTACAAACTATTTATGGTGGTACCAATGAAATTATGAAAGAAATCATTGGTAGATCGTTAGGATTTTAACATGGGAAAAAAATTAGAAGGAAAGGTTGCATTAATAACAGGATCAGGGCGTGGGATTGGTCGCGAACTTGCATTAATGTTAGCCAAAGATGGAGCGCATATCGTTGTAAATGATCTAGATGCTGATCCAGGGAATCAAACCGTAAAAGATATTATTGCAATGGGAGGTAAGGCTGTTGCATGCAATGGAAGCGTGACTGATGATGACTTTCCTGAAAGGTTTATTAATACAGCGTTAGACACTTTTGGAGGATTAGATATTATTGTCAATAATGCAGGATATACCTGGGATAATGTCATCCAAAAAATGGACGATAAACAGTGGCAAGCAATTCTTGATTGTCATATAACAGCACCTTTTCGTATTCTTCGTGCAGCTCAACCTCATATTAAAAGACTATTTCTCGAAGACAAAGAAAAAGGAATCACTAATTATAGAAAAGTTATCAATATCTCATCCACTTCAGGGATGAATGGTAATGCTGGACAAGTAAACTACTCAACCGCAAAAGCAGGTGTAGTAGGAATGGCAAAAACAATGGCAAAAGAATGGGGCCGTTATAATGTGAATGTAAATGCAGTTGGATTTGGATTGATTAAAACACGATTAACCGATGCAGATGCAGAAAAAGAGGAGTCCACGATCGATATTGAAGGAAATAAAATTAAAGTAGGGGTTAATTCAGCAGTATTTCAATATGCAAAAACAATGATTCCACTTGGAAGACCAGGAACCCCTCAAGAAGCTGCTGGTGCTATTTATATGTTCTGTATTCCAGAATCAAACTATGTCACAGGACAGATTTTGATGTGCCATGGTGGTGGATTTGGTCTTTAATTATAATAAAAAGGTCTCATTTGAGACCTTTTTATTTAACCAATCGAAAGAATTATAACTATTTTTCTTCTTCTTTTGTAGCAAGTTTATAGTAAATAAGATATCCTATTCCTACTGCGAAAGGAACTGAACCTAATATCGCAGCTGCCTCAATATCGCCTTTGCCAGCAAATGTTATTCCAACAAACAAACCAATTAATGTACATATAATTCCTCTTCGTAAATAATCTAATGGAGTTGAAATATTCCTTGGCATAATTGGAACATCAATGCCTTTTTCGATTGCTGCAAGTATTTCTTTACTCAAAAGTTTTCGATCATGCATCTTTTTCTTGACAATAAAATATACAATTATAGGTAAAGTAGAAACTGCAATGATTGGTATAAAAAGTTCTAAAATTGTACTCATTTGTCACCTTCCACCTTAATATCACCACCATTAACGTTTATTTTAATTTTTACCTTACCGCCTTCTGAGTCAAAATTTTCAAATTCTTCAATTTCAATTTCAAAAATTTCACTACCACTTAGAATTTTTTCTTTTTCAATATCAAATTCTTCTTGGTTAATTATACCTTTATCAAGAGATGCCTGAAGATCTAACAATTCCTGGCCTGTTGAAATATTTTTGTTGAGATGTAATTCTGCAGTCCCCTCATTAAACGAACCACAAGCACTGATAAAACATATCACTAGTAAAATGGTTGCTAATTTAATTTTCATTATTTTATCCTTTGTTTTTTTCTTCATTAATATATATAGACTTTAATAACTTCAAAAAGTTGCATGCAACTTTTTAACAAATTTATGGTCTAAAAGTTTTGAAGAACAAATTAAAAAAAGATATTTTTATGGAAGCAATCAACACATATGGAACAAAACTATATAACGTTGCCTTTTTTATTCTCAAAGATGAGGCACTTGCTGAAGATTCTACTCAAGATACCTTTAAAAAAATATGGTTAAATCTTGATAGGTTTTCATTTCAATCATCGTTATATACTTGGATGTATCGCATTGCATATAATACTGCACTAACAACATACCATAAAGAAAAAAAACACCGTACGGTTGATACAACATATGATCCTTCTTCTGTTCAAATAAACAATATTGAGGAAATAACTTTAAAAGATGCAATTGAGAAGCTACCATTAAATTATCGCAAAGCAATTATAATGTATTATTTCTTACGATATAGTATCAAAGATATATCTGTAGAGTTATCAGTAAACGAAAATACTATTAAATCATGGTTAAAACGTGGGAGAAGTCAATTAAAAGGATATCTTGATGAGAAATAAATTCTCAATTCCAAAAATGTTTGATGAAGAAATTGCAGATAGCCAATTTATGCAATCGCTTTATGATATTCCTCAAACATCTAAATCAAAAACACTGATATATTCTCCAGACTTATTACCACTAATTGGTATATGTCTTGTGTTGGGATTATACGTAAATGAAATCAATATTTATGTTTCAACAATAAGTAATCAATTAAATTATTCATTGGATATCATTGAAAGGATCAGTAACGTGCCGGGTTTGGAATTCTTTCAATTAGATAGTATTATAAATTTTCTATCCATAGAAAAAAATGTTCCATTAATATATAATAATGGGAACTTGCCGTACTAGAGTTTGTTAGAACAATTAAACCAATTAGGGAGATAAAGAAATGAACTTAAAAGAAAAACTTGATATAGCATTTAAATTTACAGCTTTAGCAGTATTTGCATTGTTGGTATCAAATGCATTCGATCATAAATCACAATGCATGAATCATAAATCACAATGCATGAATGGAGAATTTCATTTTAGAGGAGATATGTCTAAAAAAATAGCAATGGGCAAAGATCATATGATGATATTTGAGATAGATGATGATAGCGAATTAAAAAAAATGAAGGTGGAGATTCGAAAAGAAATTATTGATGGTGAAGAAAAAGTAAAAATTACCGTTAATGGAAAAGAAATGTCAGAAGAAAAATTAGCAAAATTTAAAGACGAAAACCACAACATAATGAAATGGAAAACAGAAGATGGAAAACAAATCATCATGAAAAAGAAAATGATGAAAAAAGAAGGTTAAGATAAGTTAAGCGTTATTAAACTTATTATATAACCAAGCAACTAGGAAACCACCTATTGCGCCATCGATAAAACCCCAAAATCCTCCGATGAGACCACCAACGAATGAGGTATCTATTCCTAGGTAGTACGGCTGTAGAAACGCAACAATCTCATTGAGGCCACACCAAGCACAAATCATTGTCATTATGCTCCAAAAAACGCCGAAAGATAATGCGGCAGCTTTTACATTTAAATTCATAGTCTAAATTACAATTATTTATTTTATTAAACTATTAATACCACTTGGAATTATGGTTTATTGGCACCAGGAAAAAAGATATTGGTCGTTTGTTGATAGGATTTATATTCAGGACGTTTCTGCACTGAATAATACTCTGCTGGTACAGCACCAGTGTGGTACACTAACGTGATATACATTATTCTAGAAACGAAAAACAATCCTGCGCCTAATAATCCCCAAATAAAGATGGATTCTTGCTGATATAACGCTATCCATGATGGAATAGACGCGATAACCAATCCATTCCATACCATCCATTCACCAAAATAATTGGGATGGCGGCTATATTTCCACAAACCGACATTACAGACTTTATTTTTCTCTCCTAATTTTTTCATGTTTCTTAAAAAAGTAAGTTTTTGCATATCTGCAACCGATTCCATTAAAAATGCACCTAACCAAACTGCGATGCCGACTATCTCAAATATCGAAATAGTTGCATTGGGATTAGCCGCAATTATAAAAGCGGGTATCGCCAAAAAAGAGGCATTAGCTAAACCTTGTGAAATTGCTTCGACTTGCATTGCTAAAGCAGTATTCTTTTTACCCGCTTTTTGCCAACGTCGTTTTTGGTATTCGTAGCGAGGTAATTCCGTTTTTAACATGCCTAACTTCCACATTTTTAATGCACCGAAGCCCATACGACTACCAGCAAGAATGTACGCGATACTGACAATAGCAACACGAACACTATCGCCTTCACCGTAAAGCCAAGTTAGCACACCAATCACAGTTAAACCCCATGGCCAGCCTATATCCACGTATGACATTCGACCAGTACGCCATGTCGGCAAACAAACTACGATTGCAAATAACAATAGTTGTAATATGCCATTGGTTAAACTGATTGAAGATAAGTGATCGGTAAAGAACAATAACGTCCAACCGGCGATGAATGGAAACAAAGGAGAAAAATACTTCATTAAATTAGTTATTTGTTAATTAAGCTTTTAATGACACTTGGATCAGCTAAAGTAGAAATATCTCCTAAATCATCTGTTTCATTTTGAGCAATTTTCTTTAAAATTCTTCGCATAATTTTTCCAGATCTTGTCTTAGGCAATCCATCACAGAATTGAATAACATTTGGTTTAACATGCGGACCAATAATAGAGGTCACACTAGATAAAATACCTGATTTAATTTCATCAGAGGGTTCAACGCCTGTCATTAAGGTCACAAATGCATAAATCCCTTCTCCTTTAATCTCATGAGTGTATCCCACGACTGCTGCTTCTGCTACGCCTGATGCGGCACCAATAGCACCTTCTACTTCAGCAGTTCCGATACGATGCCCTGAAACGTTTAATACGTCATCTACGCGCCCTGTAATCCAATAATATCCATCTTCATCAATGTAGGCCCCATCGCCTGTGAAATAATTGCCTGGTGCTTGAG
>DTWI01000051.1 GCA_012963075.1 Fidelibacterota bacterium | reverse complement strand
TTTTTTTGTTTCATAATTTTTTACCTCCTAGAGGATAACCTCATATTCTCATAAAAATTTTGATTTAAAATAAAGAAATCAGAATCTGCAATGTTAATCTTTAAACCTTCATGTTTTAAGGAATTGTCAGTTTATAATAGGAAGAATTATAGTAAAGACTGCAGCAAAATTCAAAATAACCGTTTAAACATTTTTTCCCAACTCATTTCTGGGTTGAAATAATGCTTTACCTTATGTTTATATTCAACAGCCATATTATCATCTGTGATTTCAATCAAATCATAACCGTACATTGGAATTATATTTGACATAGACAGAAGAAACTCCTTTAAAATATTAAACCTACAACATCAATAAATAAATTATATTCTATCCTTGTGTATCAATTATGGTGGAAAGAGCTCCCTGAAGTTTCTCCGTCGGTCTTTGTTTGCAAAATTTTATTTCAATATTCATATTTAATTAACAACACTCGTTTGACATACTCCATTACTTCTGGGAAAAAACTCCGCAACCTACCTACAAAATTCTTCTAAAAATACCTATTGATTATAAATATTGGGATCTTTATTCAAAGGATGTTGTAGTTTAAAGACATAGAGTCCATCAAGACTTACCGATGATAATGACCAGAAGAAAGCAAAAAAAAATATGTACTAAAAACACTTAAGACCTTTCCAAGTTAGGATCGGTATGGAATAGGAAGGCAATTCCTACTCTGTCGGCATTCAACATTTGTTCACTGAAGATTTTTAAAATATCTAGAATCTCTTCTTAGTGCCTGTTCTTTTAGCGATTTATCACCTTTTCAGTCCATTGTTAGAGTGCGTTTAGAATTCTGGATTTGTAGCCATTGACTAAGATACTGAAATATTCTCCGTCTTTCACAATCTGTTACATCATCCTGAATAATTCCTATTTTTTGCATTTCCATCTCTTCAAAACTACACCTCCCTCCACTACGGTATTCACCATCCACAACTGAATATTCAGGTGCAACCAAGGTGGGAAAATCCATTCGAGATGAAAGAATCGAATGTCCAGATTGTATCTGGAGAACAGGGATCCCCATTGCTTCCAGAATAGTGGGTCCTAAATCTGGTGAGTATGAAAAAGTTTCATTGATTCCTGGTTTCAAATCTGGTGAGTAAATCGCCAACAAAGTTTTGTTGTAAGGTAAAGATTGTCCTTTTTCAAGATCTTTTCCCGGCGTATCTCCAACAACAACTACGACCGTATTTACCATCAACCCTCTTTTTTTAAGAGTTCGTAATACCATCCCGACAGCATGGTCAACACAATGGATAGACTGTAAATGCAGATTGTCTGACATATATTTTGGACAATCAGGTGCTACGAAAAAAGGAGGATGAGTGTTGATATAAAACACACCTATATTAAAGGGTTGGTTATTTTCAAGCTGCTCAACTTGTCTGATCAAATAACGAGACAAATCGGTATCTTGAATACCCCATCCGTGCTTATCTTTTTTCCATTCAGGAAATTCTTTCTCAATATCGCTAAGTTCAGTAACTTGCTCATAGGAGTGATTTTTG
>DTWI01000050.1 GCA_012963075.1 Fidelibacterota bacterium | reverse complement strand
TCTGGTAGTTGTTCTTTTATCAAGACGCTTTGCTTGTTAAGATAGTCAATGAGTTTGGAATATAAAATCTGCGAATCATCATGAATAATTTTCTTTGCTGTTTTCTTAGACTTCAATTTACTAGTCTTTTTCATATCATATAATACAAATTAGGATATTTAAGTTATACTTTGAAAGTATGTAAAAGTATTAATGTAAACTATCCAATATACGACATATTAACCTATGGATTTAAAGAATTAATCCGCCTAATTATTAAAAAAAAGGAAGTTTACGCCGAGAAATTAGAGTAATTCGTTTAAGAAATTAGAAATCATCAATACGTGATTGGAAATCGCTTGAAAAGTAAGACTTTCCATGCGAGTCCAGTGTTTTTGTAATTAAAGAGATGATGTGACTAAATGTTGGTCTTAGATAAGGAAGATGAGATTAAACGAAAAATTAAATCGTCGAAATAATTTTCCTATTATCCAATATACGACATATTGACCTATCGAAATTGTTTATGATTAAATTCTCAAATATAGTCATTGTAAAATATAGTCATTGTATAGGTAAAATATGTCAAGGGTAAAAATTCAGGAATCTTCTGAGATCTCCTCAGCCGAGTGGTTATCAGTAAACCAGTTTCTATATGAGGTAAAACAGATTGACTCTGCATGTATATCAGTCTATTATCCATACGGTAAAGGACAGGAAACCATATCTTTGCTACAAAAAACAAAGAGGAAGGAGTCATTTGAAAAAATAGAATTAAAAATTGAAAAAAGAATCATGGAGCTTAAAAAGAGTCCTTCATCGGCAGGCAAGTTTGTAAAAACCCTTTGTATTTTTGGATGGATAATAAACGGCAAAGTAATCACCAAAGAAATTGGAACCTCAAAAAAATTACCCTACATCTACATGGCAAGCAAAAGACCATATATCAAGCCATTCCGTGACATTCTCAAAACCAATTACGATGTTATACTAGTAACGCTTGATCAAAAATCTGCAAGAATACAGAAATTTCATGGGAGTCAGATAGTCCAAGAAGATAAACTTAAAATTTACTTGCGGTCAAGACATAGGAAAGGAGGACAGAGTCAGAAAAGATTCCTTAGAGCAAGACAAATCAAAATTCATATTTTCTTCAAGAAAGTTGTAAATAGAGTCAAAAAGATGGATTCAAATTCCAAGTTAATACTGTTGGGTGGAATTGGTCCTGCAAAAAAAGAATTCTATGGTGAACTTGATTCGGAATTGGTAAAAAAATGTCGATTTGTAGAAAACTTGTCTTTTTCCACCCCAATTAGCGATGTTCATAAGAAAATAATCCGCCACCTGTACCAGCATAGAAGAAAATATGTTGTAGGAATTATTGAAAAATACGAAAACCTAGTCAAAGAAGGATTGACTGCGAAAAGAAACGATGTTATTTACAAGGCATTAGAAATTGGAGCGGTAGATACGCTAATCGTTTCTGCGGATTATCACACCAATTCTCAATTTAAAAAGATAATGAAGATGCTGGAGATTGCAAAAAACATGTCAGCTGACATTGAATTTGTGGCCTCTCCAAAAATAATCAAAAAGCTGGAAATTCATGATTCGGTTTTAGCCATACTTCGATACAGGATAAAATAATTTTTTGAAGAATTAATCCACCGAGTTTTTAAATTTATTATGCTTGTCAATTTCCTCATCAAGCATAATATCTGATGCAGCGAACCTGCTTTTCATCGTGGTCAATCGTTTCTGATTAATCAACCAACCCACATTAACAAGTTCAATTCTGCTTTCTGCTTTAATTGAATTAATATATTCATTCGATACAGCACCAGTCTTTACTCTTAAACTGCATTTTCCTGTATCATCTTCAATCTCCAGATCTCTATACGCCATTTCCTTACCTGTTTTATTGGTATTCCACTTATCAAATTGTAGATCTCC
>DTWI01000049.1 GCA_012963075.1 Fidelibacterota bacterium | reverse complement strand
TGGCTTCTCGCTTTGATTTATTAATACAGAAACAGGAGCTTGTTAACCTAAAGATTAATGATTGGGAAGAAAAACTATATTATTTTGAGCATCGCCTCAATTCTTCTTTTATGGAAGCCCAAGGAAATTCCTCTCTAAAATTGTTTAAATACGATGTATCAGAGCATGAAACGGAAGATAAGTCCCTAATTCTGGCAGAAAAAAGGCATATCAATGATTTTGATCCTCTTTTATACTCTCAAATGTTCAAAGAAAGCCTAGAAGCAGAGGGCTTCATAGGTAAAAATGGGGAGGAGTTATTGGAACGGTATTTAGCTCTTAATCAAGCAATTGTTAACAATAAATCCCAAGAAATTCATTACTATTTTGACGAAGATTATATTACGTCCTTTAATGCAGTAAGGTTGATCCTAGGTTATATAGGCCATGGTTCCGTAAGAGGCAATCTTTATATCTTTTTTAATATGGCAAATGGTAAATTTTATCCTGTTTTGACTCGTGATCATCTTCCAGACTACTTACCCAAAAATGGAGCCATAGAAAATAAAATCAATGACTGGAAATTACCTTGGGATACTAATAAAACAGTCAAGCTCCCCTTGTTTCATTTGCTCTCCCAAAATGATCATTTAAGACAAATTACATATAAAAAACTCTTCCATTTTATCCAACAAGAAGAAGATCGTTTGCCAAATCTACATAAAAAAACCGTTATTGATTTACAAAAGATTTACTACCTAGGTTGGCTCAAAGAAGTACTAAGAGTGTTCGGAATAGGAGAATTTAAAGACATTACCAAAACAAATTTTAAACTTTTAAAGCAATACTTGAATGATGCCAAACCTCAAATAAATCTAAGTGGAAAAGAGGGTAAATTGCTGATTTCACTAAAGCCTAAAAGTATGTCCGGACTCAAAATTAAAAAATTCTTAATCCAACTTCCTTCAACATTTGCCAATCAAAGTCTGAGACTCACTCAACTCAGTTGGTTTGAACCAAACAAGACGATAATAAATACAGACCTAGTTGAAGTCATGGTCAAGGTTGGACCGAAGGCACAAATTGATTTACAAAAAACCTTGTCAGAAGTCAGCTTTTTTGATGCTTTAGATAATGAATCCCTCCCTTTAAGCAGAAACTATCAAATAATCATTCAGGCAAATCATCCAAATCTTGATTGGAGTAAGTACCTAGTTAAAAAAAATATTGAAGTTGAATTTTTGAACCTAGTGACCGGAAAAGTCGTGACCGAGAATTCGGTTAACCTTATCGGAACAAGAAAAGAATCTTCATTTACCCCTCCATCAGCACGATTATTCCCAAAATCTCAAAAAAAGCAAAACTGGAAAAAAGTATTTCCTCAAGCATATAAAGAAGGGAATGAGGTAAAAATTCCCAAAGGGGACTATTTTCTTTCTGAAGACCTCATCTTTCCCAGGGGTTCTCAGATCGTTTTGAATGCGGGTACCAAGATTACACTTGCAAAGGGGGTAGGACTTCTTATACAAGGTTCTCTGATTGTTGAGGGAACCAAGGAGCAACCTGTTATTATTACAGCAGTGAAACCAAAGGAGGCTTTTGGGACTTTTGCTGTTTTGGGAACAGGAAAAGAGAT
>DTWI01000048.1 GCA_012963075.1 Fidelibacterota bacterium | reverse complement strand
GAATATTTAATTTTTCAGCAATGTTTATTAATGTTTTTCTTGCTCCGGAAATATTAGCTCCTCCCCCTGCAATAATTACAGGTTTTTTGGCTTTTATAAGTAGATCGATAGTATTTTTAATTGAATTTGAATCAGGTTCAGGCCTGTAAGGTGGTATTTGCATATATTGAGCTTCAGCAATTACTTCTAAATCTGCTTCGTTTGTAATAATTTCGCCTGTAACTCCGGTAAGATCTATATGAGAAGGACCAGGAGTTCCTGTTGTAGATTCCCTGAATGCCTGTCTTAAAGTTGTGGGTAATTCATCAACTGTTGTTACCATTGTGTTATATTTCGTTACAGCATTAAATGGATTTATATGGTCAACTTCCTGATATGCATGTCTGTTTTGTTCTATTTGAGGTAGTCTGCCCGTTAAGGCAATAACCGGTGAACAGGCGAGATAAGCATCCTGAATACCTGCAGCTAAATTCATCCCTCCAACTGATTGAGCCCCGCATATTCCAACTTTTTTACTAACTCTTGCATAGCCATCTGCCATATAAGCTGCAGGTTTTTCTGCATGTGCCATAATTCTTTTAATGCCCAGTCGCTGCATATCTGGCATTGCATCAGGGATTACAACTGGCATAAAGAAAAAGTGTGTCACCCCGTATGCATGAAGGGTTTCTGCTATAAATTTAGCTCCCGTCATTTTAGGCATTTCTGATCTCCTTAAAGTAATTAGGAATTGTATGGTTTAAATATATTTTTTTTATAATCTTCTAACCATTCAGGAGTTGGGGGATAATATGTTCCTGGAGGCACCTGTTCTTTTTCAGCTCTGTTTTTTATATACTCTTCTGCAGATTCATATAATTCGCAGAATTCTACAATTTCTTCTGCCATATGTTTTGGAACAACAACAACACCATCATCATTACCATAAATAACATCCCCTGGTCTAACTAAAACACCATCACATTGGATATCTACGTTATCTTCATATTCTGTCATTACGTGCCTGGCAGCTTTTGGAGTTCTTCCTGTTGAATAAATTGCGAAACCAAAAGGCTCAACCTGGTCAAAATCTCTCATTCCACCATCAGTGACAATACCTTCGGCTTTATTCATCTTTAATTGAACTAATTTTACATCTCCAAGGTTTGCGGCATTACTCTTACCCATAGCATCGCAAACAAGCACATCTCCAGGTCCACAGGATCCCATTGCCCTATATTCTGGAGCATTAGCGTTTGGTACTTCAGTCCCATCAGCACTATAACCTTCTCTGACTTCTTCCTTTAAATCTGGTCTTTCAGGTAGATACCTCAATGTACGCGCTCTACCCAGTATGATTTTTCCTTTGGTAAGTGGTTTTACATTATCCATCACGCAGTTTTCATAACCTTTTTTCCCTAATGCCGTCCATATCGTAGCCGGAGTAATTCTTTTGTATCTGTTTAATGTTTCCTGTGAAACTTCTTTCCCCATAATTTTGATCCTTTAATTTGTTAATATAGTTTAACTTTACTTCAATTAATTTATAATAATATTATGAACCCAAAAATTTCAAATGAAATAGATAACATATTAAACGAATCAGAGCAAAAACATTCTTCTGATTCTAAATCTGGCAAAGCATCTTTATTTAAAAGGTATATTTTAAGATTTATTTTAGGATTACTTGTGATTGCTGTTTTGTTGCTTCCAATTATTGGATTTAGTCTTAAACTTTATTTTTTTAGTACGATAATTTTATTAATTATATTTCTCTTTTTTTCATCCAGGAAAATGAAACCCAAAGAAGAAAAATGGTGGAGAGGAGAGAGGATAGACTGAGAAATTAAATGGAAGTTTTGATATTCACTTTTTCTTCCGGATTAATTGCAGCATTTAATCCCTGTGGGGTTCTTATGTTTCCTGCATATATAGGTTACCAGTTAAAATCAATTAATCAAATTGATTCTCAAAAATCTATAATTTTCGCTTTAATTATTAAAGCCCTTAGTTTAGGAATTTTTACATCACTGGGCTTTGTTGTCCTTTTTGGTTCAATGGGATTATTATTAGGACTTTTTGGAAGCTTAATTAGAGCGTGGATTCCATTGCTGGGATTAATTATTGGTATTTTATTAATTATTATTGGTATTTTCCTTTTAGGTTTCAGAACAAAAATTAATATTATATTTCTTTCAAGAGCAAGTTCTATAGGAAGTGGTATTAAAAACCAGAATCTAGGTATGTTTATATTTGGCATTGGATACGGGATTGCATCTTTAAGCTGTGCTCTTCCGATTTACCTTGCTTCAATAGGGCTTGTTTTAGGTACAGGCCTGGATATTATAAATATAATTTTTAATAGTTTGATCTACGCATTGGGAATGGGCATTGTAATGATATCAACTTCTGTAGGTGTTGTTGTGTTTAAGCATTCTATAAATTCTTTTGTGTCAAAAATTAGCAGGTCAGTT
>DTWI01000047.1 GCA_012963075.1 Fidelibacterota bacterium | reverse complement strand
CTTCAGGAAGCTATAATACTGTAACCACTCTTGGAATAACTGATACCGATGTTGTGATTTATTCAAATGTGCTTATACATAATTTGTTTGTATGGGGAATTCCTTGGTATACAGATACAAAAACCTTTCCAGCTCAGATTACATTGCCACTTGATAATAGAGCATATGTGATAAGTTTATACAAAAAATCAATATATCAATCTGTTTCTTCGGAACTACAGACTTTTGATTTTGACAGTAGGCCAGTAGAAGAATTTGAGGCTTTACAAGATGAACTTCAGCGTATGAAAATTGGTACAAAATTGGTCAGACCAATACCTGGAAAATCAGAGTCTATCTTTCTTGTATATTGCCCAGAAGAAGATAGATCATGTGAAGAGGGATTGCATTGGCAAGATGGTTTTTTAGCGAAATTTTATGATCAACAACAAGAAATATATACGTATTCACAATTAGATAAACCTAATAAATACCTTAGCGAAGAAGAGAAGCTGTTAATTAAAAGACATCGTGGTGGTGTTGGAATGTTAGTTGGTTTTTTTTCAATAGGTGTGTGGTTACTTGATAGATCTTTATAGTGAAAAACATTTCCATTAATATCATTGGCGCTTCTACTGAGTCTTATCCAACCGGGATTACTCCTTTAGAAATTTTAGAATCTGTAAAAGGAGGACCAAAAAATATTGTTATCTGCAAGGTTGATGATGTGTTAACCGATTTGAATGAACCTTTAGCTAAAGATGCAACAATCCAATTTCTAGATGCAAAAAGCAAAGATGGTCATAGTGTTCTGTTGCACAGTACTGCACATTTAATGGCACAAGCAGTGAAAAGACTTTTTCCTAAGACCAAAGTAACAATTGGTCCATATTTGGATAACAAATTCTACTATGATTTTGATGTTGAAACTCCTTTTTCTGAAGAAGATTTAAATAGTATTGAAAAAGAAATGCATGAGATATCTAAAGAAAATTGTGAGATTACACATGAGGTAAAGTCAAGAAAAGACGCAATAAGCTTATTTAAGAAGATAAAAGAGTCTTACAAAGTTGAGATTATTAATGACTTAGAAAAGAGTGAAGTATTAAAAGTTTATTCACAAGGGGAATTTACTGATCTTTGTAGGGGGCCACATGTTCCTTCAACCGGCATCATAAAACATTTTAAATTACTTTCTTCTTCAGCGGCTTACTGGAGAGGGAATGAAAAGAATCAGACATTGCAACGGGTTTATGGAACATCTTTTCCTAGTGAAAAAGATTTAACAAAGTATTTAACAATGTTGGAAGAACAAAAGAAACGTGATCATCGTAAGATCGGAAAAAAACTTGATTTATATTTCTACGATGAAGAAGTAGGTCCTGGATTACCGCTATGGACTCCGAATGGTGCAATTATTATTGATGAGTTAGAAGCATTAGCAAAAGAAAAAGAAGATGCTAGTGGATACAAACGTGTCCGTACACCACACATAACAAAAGGAGCCTTATATGAAAAATCTGGTCATTTGGAACACTACATTTCGAGGATGTATCCTGCAATGGATGTAGATGGCCTAGACTATTATATAAAACCAATGAATTGTCCTCATCATCACAAGATTTATGCTAATACTCCAAAGAGTTACCGAGATTTACCTTATCGTTTGGCAGAGTACGGAACATGTTATCGTTATGAGAAATCAGGCGAGCTTTTTGGATTAATGCGTGTAAGAAGTATGCAGATGAATGATGCACATATTTATTGTACAGAGGATCAATTTAAAGAAGAGTTTATTAGCGTGTGTAACCTATATATGGAATATTTTGAAATTTTTGGTATTGAAAAATATGAAATGCGACTTGGCCTTCATGATCCAACAGGATTAGGTAAAAAATATATTAATAATCCTAAGCTGTGGAAAAAAACAGAAGAAGATGTTAGAAATGTACTAAAAGGTGCTGGATTAAAATTTGTTGAATCAGTTGGAGATGCGGCATTTTATGGTCCAAAAATTGATGTGCAGGTATGGAGTGCAGTTGGAAAAGAATTTAGCCTTGCAACCAACCAGGTTGATTTTGCAGTTCCTGAACGTTTTAATTTGACTTATACTGATGTTGATGGTTCATCCAAAACGCCATTATGTATTCATAGGGCTCCACTTGGAACACATGAACGTTTTATCGGATTTTTAATTGAACATTTTGGTGGAGACTTCCCATTATGGTTGGCACCGAAACAAGTAATTATTTTACCTGTCTCTGATAAATACAACGCTTATGCTGATGAAGTATGTAGCGAATTAAGAAAACAGGGAGTAAGGGCTGAAGTGGACAATCGTTCAGAAAAAATTGGTGCTAAAATTAGAGATGCAGAACTACAAAAAATTAATATTATGCTAATTGTTGGAGAAAAAGAAGTTGATGGTAAAATAGTAACAGTTAGAAGAAGATTTGTTAAAGAACAAGAAATACTTTCATTGGATAAATTTTCCAATGGAATTAGAAAAGAAATTAATGAAAGGAGTGTTACGAATTAAGAAAAAAAGAATAAGAGTAAATGAAAAAATCTATGCAAACGAAATCCGTTTGATTGATAGTAATAAGAATCAAGTAGGGATTGTCACAGTTCCCGCAGCATTAAGGTTGGCAGAAGAAGTTGATCTTGATTTAGTCGAAATTTCACCAAATGCAAAACCGCCTGTATGCAAAATAATGGACTATGGAAAATACAAGTATCAAGAAAAGAAAAAAGCACAACAGGCTCGTAAAAATCACCATATTATTAAAGTAAAAGAGTTAAGAATGAGGCCTAATATTGGAGATCATGATTTGGAAAATAAATTAAAAATGGGAAGAAAATTCCTAAATGAGGGTTGTAAGCTCAAATTAAGCATCATGTATCGTGGTCGAGAAATGTCCAGACAAGATTTAGGTGATGCACTTTTAGAAAAAGTTATGTTAAATTTAAGCGAAATTGCAGAAATGGAGAAAGATAGTCCTATGATGGG
Source organism: Fidelibacterota bacterium (assembly GCA_012963075.1). The sequence continues at coordinate 3,588 of DTWI01000047.1, read as the reverse complement.
AAGAAAAAAATCTATAATATTATCTCCTAAATAAGGGTATTTTAATGCCAAAACAGAAAACAAGAAAAAGCGTATCAAAACGATTTAAACTGACAGGAAGCGGAAAAGTTAAACGCAACCATGCAGGGCATAAGCATATGTTAATCCGTAGAGATAAGGATGTAAAACGCGCAGCAAAGAAATCAACTCTTGTTTCACCTGCTGACAAGAAAAAAGTCATAAAAATGATGGGAAAATAGGTTAACAATGCCAAGATCTAATAGTTCAATTCCAAGACATAGAAGACATCGTAAGACTGTCAAATTAGCCAAAGGATACTTTGGAGCAAGAAGTCGCAATTATAAAACTGCTAAAGACGCAGTAACTAAAGCAGGATTGTATGCATATAGAGATCGTAGACAGAAGAAACGTCAGTTCAGACGTTTATGGATTATACGTATTAATGCTGCTGCAAGACTGAACGGATTGTCATATTCAAATTTTGTACATCTATTAAAGGAGAAGGGCGTTGATTTAGATAGAAAGGTGTTAGCAGATTTAGCTGTTAATAATCCATCTGTCTTTGAAGACCTCGTAAAATATCTGAAAAAATAACATAAAAGGTGTCTATGGATAAAGTTATTAATAAGGTTAAGACATCTTTTCAATCAGACTTAAAATCTTGTAAAACATCAGAGGGCCTTGAACAACTTCGTATTAAATATCTAGGTAGAAGAGGAGAATTAACTGATCTGTTTAATCAATTTGGTACTCTTAGCAATAAAGAAAAACCCAAATATGGAAAAACCTTAAATGTTCTCAAGTCAGACTTTACAAGATCTTATAATGAAAAACTAACTGTACTCAGTTTAGATCAGGGAAGCGACGATAAAAGAGATTTTTCATTACCAGGATATGTATTGCCAAAGGGAAACATTCATCCTCTTGAACACGTTACAGATGAAATCAAATCTATTTTTCAATCAATCGGATTTTCAGTGGCTTATGGTCCAGAAATTGATGATGATTATCATAATTTTGAAGCGTTAAATGTACCTAAACATCATCCTGCAAGAGATATGCAAGATACCTTTTTTATTGATTCAGATATAGTGTTACGTACCCATACGTCTAATGTTCAAATTCATTTGATGGAAAATCAAGATCCACCTCTTCGACATATTTGTTGTGGAAGGGTATTTAGAAATGAAGAAGTTAGTTATAAAAGTTTTTGTTTATTCCATCAAGTAGAAGGATTGGTTATTAACGAATCATCTTCATTTGCAGAGATGAAAGGAACTTTAGAATATTTTGCAAAAGAGATGTTTGGAAAAGATACAAAAATGCGTTTCCGACCAAGTTATTTTCCGTTTACTGAGCCAAGTGCAGAAGTTGATATTTGGAACGATAAATTAAACCAATGGATGGAAATTCTTGGATGCGGAATGGTTAACCCAAATGTTTTAGAAAATGTTGGATATGACAGCGAAAAATATCAAGGCTTTGCCTTTGGTATGGGGATAGAACGCATTGCAATGATTAAGTATGGAATTAGAGATATTAGGCTATTTTATCAAAACGATAAACGATTTTTGGAGCAATTTTAATGAAAGTGTCTCTTCCATGGCTTAAGCGTTTTGTAAACTTCAAACAGTCTGCATCTGAATTAGCTGATTTATTAACAATGCTAGGATTTGAATCTGAAGTTGTAACTGATTTTTCTGTACTTCAAAATATTGTTGTAGGAGAAGTAGAATCGGCCAAAAAACACCCAAATGCAGACAAATTGAAGCTCTGTATAGTTAATGATGGTAAGACAACCCATGAAGTGGTATGTGGTGCGCCTAATGTTGCTACAGGCCAAAAAATTGTTTTTGCTAAAGTTGGTGCAGTATTACCGGGAAATTTCAAAGTTGGCAAAGCAAAAATTCGAGGAATTGAAAGCAATGGAATGATTTGTTCAGAGGGAGAGCTTCAAATCTCAGAAGATCATGATGGAATTATGGTATTAGACTCAGGAATAGAGAGTGGCACTAATATTGCCGATATTTTAGGACCAATGTATGATGCAATTGATATTGATATTACTCCCGATAAAGCTTTTGCATTAAGTCACCGTGGTATTGCTCGAGAACTTGCAGCAAAACTTAATAAAAAACTTAAAAGTCCACTTAATGCAAAGAGAGTAATTCCCGATTCAAAAGATAGGGTAAAAGTTATCTTAGATAAGAAAGGTGGCTGTACCCGCTATGTTGCAGGAATTGTTAATAATGTAAAAGTAGAACCTTCACCACAATGGTTATCAGATTATTTAAAGTCAGCGGGTCAAAAAAGCATTAATAATCTAGTTGATATTTCAAATTTTATATTACTTGAAATTGGACATCCAACCCATATATTTGATTTGGATAAATTATCTGAACCAACTATTGAAGTAAAATGGGCAAAAAAAGGAGAAAAATTTGCTGCTCTTGATGATGAATCATATGTATTAGATTCTGATCACTTAGTTATTACCGATTCCGTCAATACTGTTGCTTTAGCGGGAATTATCGGTGGAAAAGATAGTGCCGTCTCAGATACCACAACTAATGTATTGATTGAGAGTGCTTATTTTGATCCTATTGTCGTTAGAAAAGGATCAAAAAAATTAAATTTATTATCAGAAGCTTCTAGAAGGTTCGAGCGAGGAGCAGACCCAGATGTTACTCTGGATGCATTCTATATGATTGTTAGGCTTATGGAAGAAATTGCTGGAGGAGAACTAGGTTCTATTGTAACAGATCAATGTACATTTGATTTAAAACCACGTAAGATAACACTTTCACATAAAAAACTATCGAAATATACTGGATTTAATATTCCGAGTAAGAAAGTAAAACATATTCTTTCTGGGTTACATATTGACTGTCAGACCAGGGGAGAGAGCGTTATTCCTATGAATGTAGCAGATGTTCTTTCAAACCCTAGTAAACTAGAATCTATGAGAATAAGAACAGAATTTAGACCCTTTATGCGCAATCTCGTGGATCATTTACAAACTATTGGTGAAATTACGAGAAAAAATGCAAGTAGTTATCGTCGTGATATTAGGTTTGGATCAAAAGAAACCTTATCAGAATTAGCTAACATGCTTAAGAAAAATCATTCTGACAGCCTTCCAAAAGAATTTATTCCTAGAATAGCAGGGAAAAAGACCAATAAAAGTGTTGATACGCAGAAGTGGATTTGCACGATTCCTTCCTTTAGAGGAGACCTTGTAAATGAAGCTGATCTAATTGAAGAAATATTGCGTTGTTATGGATATGATAATATTGCTTCATCTTATAGTTTTTCCTCTCAAATGCAGTATGCAGAAGACGAAGAACGTCCTCTATCTAATTTAAAGAAGTATTTATCATCTGTTGGATTTCAACAATGTTATAATAATTCCCTTGAAGAAAGAGATAGTATAGCAAAATTTGGATTAGAATCTATCTCTGTTATGAATCCTTCCTCTGATAGAATGAATGTTTTACGAACTTCCTTACATCAAGGATTGCTTAAAACGCTTGATTTTAATTACAAGAATGGTACGCAAAATGTATTACTCTATGAGCAAGGAACGGT
>DTWI01000046.1 GCA_012963075.1 Fidelibacterota bacterium | reverse complement strand
ATTTTCCTGGTTTATAAGCATTAATATTTATTTTTTTAAAAGTTGGTACGACCATAAATTATTGCTCTTTATAGATAAAAAAAGAATTAGAAAAAATTGAAGTCGAAGGATCTGCCGCAAATGGTTCATGTGTCATTAGAATGACTGCTGATATGAAAACAACCCAAGTTTCAATTGATGAAACGCTTCTTAGTGGCAATAAAGATATCATTGAGAATGCAATTAAGGTTGCTACAAATGGAGCTTTGGATAAGGCAAAAGATACAGCTTCAAAAAAATTAAAATCAGTTACAGGTGGATTAATGGATAATTTTCCAGGTTTTTAATGAGTAATATTGCAACATATATTGATCAATTAATAGAAGCTCTAACAAAACTTCCCGGTATTGGAAGAAAAGGAGCAGAACGCATTGCATACTTTATTATTCATTCCGATGATAAAACTGCAGATGATATAGTATCTTCATTAGAAGATATCGGTGATAAACTAGAGACCTGTGAAAATTGTGGGATGATTTTTCTTAAAAAAGATGAAAAATGTAGTTGCAGCTCCGCTAGCAATACAAAACATATCTGTGTCGTTGAAAATATTGAAGATGCAATTAAAATTCAAAACACCCATAGTTATGATGGATTATACCATATTTTGGGCGGAGCAATCTCTCCTTTAGATGGTATTGGCCCATCAGAGCTTTCTTTTGATAAGCTTCTAGGCCGAATTAGTAATGGGGTAGAAGAGGTTATTATTGCGACAAATCCAAGCACATCAGGGAATGCAACCGCAATGTATCTTCAAAAAATTTTAAAAGAACATAGTATCACAATATCACGCCTTGCAATTGGCTTACCAGTGGGAAGCAATCTTGAATACATTGATGATAAGACGATTGCAACGGCGATTAAAGAAAGAGTAGAATTAAATTGAGCATTGCTGATTTTTTTACCTTTTCTAGGATTTTAGTTACTCCCTTTGTTGTCTATTTTATCTTTGTTAATAATTTTGTTATTGCATCTATTCTTTTTATCTACTGTAGCATTAGTGATCTTCTTGATGGTTATCTTGCAAGAAAATATGATTTGGTAAATGAGAGAGGCAATTTCCTTGATCCTTTGGCAGATAAAATTTTAATGACTGGAGTACTAACTGTATTTCTATATCAAGGAGTAATAGCAGTATGGGCATATAGTATTATTATCGGACGGGATGTTTTAATCACATTCTATCGTCAATATCTACGCAATAAAAATCGACCGTTGGTTACTTCAAAATATGGAAAGTTCAAAACCGTATTTCAACATCTTGCTGTAATCTTTATTCTAGTTGCATCTCCCACTCAAGAATTAATTGATTTAGTAATGGGATTAAATGCAGTATATGCAGGAGCAACAGGTATGCATTATGTGGTCAAAAATGAGTTTTAAAGATAAATTAATTTACAATTATGTTACGCTCTGCGGTTTAGGAAAACTTCCTGGTGGAGGAACATGGGCATCTTTATTAGTGTTATGTCTTGTACTATGGTCTCCTTTAGGGACAGATCCTTATCCGTCTGGATTATTATTTTGGATTGCTGTAATCACAATGTTATCTATAGGTTTAATTGGGAAATCTTTGTCCTATTTTAAATCCAAAGATCCAAAAGAAATTGTCATTGATGAAGTATCTGGAATGGCTTTTTCATTGATGATTGTAGGTATATTTTCCGATATTTTTGGACAATTTAAGTTTGTATTACCTGAATATCTCTCAAACAGTGATTTAATGTTTATTATAACTTTTGTAATCTTTCGCATGTTTGATATTTCAAAAATCGGTCCTGTTGGTTGGGTTGAAGATCCTAAAAAAGCTCCATCTTGGTGGCAAAAAATGGAATCAGATTCTTCTGACGATGCTTTAAGAATATGGACAGATGATTTTGTAGCAGGAGTATTATCTGCCGTAGTTGTTATTTGTGTATTATCTATTTATTTATGGGTTCTTCAGTGAAAATTGGAATTATAACCATTGGAAATGAATTGTTAAGTGGATTTACGATTGATCGTAATTCTGCCTGGATTGGCCAACGATTATTAGAAATTGGACTTAAAGTTCATGTTAAAAAAACCATTGCAGATGATGCTGATATGATTACTAAATCTCTTGATGAATTATCAAAGGATTGTAACTATATCATTATCACAGGAGGACTGGGTCCAACACTCGATGATATTACCGTGAAGACACTATACGAATATTTTGATGATAGTCCTGTTTTTGATGAAGAATACTGGAAAGAATTAGAGAAACGTTTTCAGTCAATCAATATGAAGGTTCCAACCCTAAATCGTAACCAAGCGCATGTAGGGGATAAAGTCAAAATGATTGATAATTCTTTTGGTACTGCAAGGGGAATGCATTTTGAAAAAGATGGATCCAATTATTTTGCCTTGCCTGGCGTACCAAAAGAAATGGAAGGAATGATATTAAGTTATATTTTGCCCTATTTAGAAGAGAAATTAACATCAAAAGTGCATTGTGAGACTATTCGTACCACGGGACTTCCTGAATCAATCTTACAGGAAAAGATTGTTGATTTAATTGAATCAAATAAGAATTGTGATGTTGCCTTTTTGCCGCATCGCATGTTGGGAGTTGATATTAGGTTAACAACAAGCAATCATAAATCGCTTCTAGACTTAAAAGACCAAATCGTAAATCGAATTAGTAAATATGTCTATGGATTTAATAATGATAGAATTGAAGAAATAGTTGCAGACAAATTAAAAGAACAGAATTTGACTGTTGCAACTGCAGAATCATGTACTGCTGGAATGTTGAGTGCAAAACTAACAAATTTATCAGGGAGTTCTCAATATTTTAATGGAGGGGTAGCGTGTTATAATAACGCTCTAAAAAGAGACATTGTGGGGGTAGATGGTGATTTATTGGACAAATATGGTGCAGTTAGTGAAGAAGTAGCATCAGAACTTGCATCTAAGATTGCAAAGAAATTAAAGAGCGATATTGGTATCGGAATTACCGGGATAGCTGGACCAAAAGGAGGAACTGAAAAAAAACCAGTTGGCTTAACATTTGTTGGAATATTTTATAAAAATAATGTCTATATTAAGCAGTACAATTTGACACCAAATCGTAAAATTAATCGACAACTTACTGTGGTGTTATGTTTAAATGAACTAAGGAAACTTTTGGAAAAGAATTGAAATATAAGGGAATGAATTAAGATGTCAGACAAAAAATATAAAGCAATTGAAACAGTAGAACAATTAATCATTAAAGAGTATGGCGCAGGTTCTATTATGCGATTGGGTGGAAATACTAAATTAGCAGTTGATACAATTTCAACTGGATCTCTTTCATTAGATATGGCATTAGGTATAGGTGGACTTCCAAGAGGAAGGGTGATTGAAGTTTTTGGACCTGAATCATCTGGAAAAACAACCTTAGCGTTACATGTGATAGCAGAAGCCCAAAAAACTGGAGGACATGCTGCATTTATTGATGCCGAAAATGCATTAGACCCTATCTATGCAAAGAATTTAGGATGCAATACGGATGACTTACTTGTTTCTCAACCAGATTCAGGGGAACAAGCACTAGATATTTTAGAGAAATTAGTACAAACCGCAGCTTTAGATGTTGTGGTTATAGATTCTGTTGCTGCATTGGTTCCAAGGAAAGAACTAGAAGGTCAAATTGGGGATGTCACCGTGGGGTTACAAGCACGATTGATGTCTCAGGCATTGCGAAAATTATCTGGGCCAATTTCCAAATCAAATACTTGTGTTATCTTTATTAACCAAATAAGAGAGAAGATTGGAGTAATGTTTGGAAGCCCTGAAATAACTCCTGGTGGCAGAGCTTTAAAATTTTACGCATCTGTTCGATTAGATATTCGTAGAATTGCTGCAATTAAAGCTGGAACCGATATGATCGGGAATAGAACACGAGTAAAAGTAGTAAAGAACAAGGTAGCTCCACCATTTAAAATGACTGAGTTTGATATTATGTATGGAAAAGGAATATCTTATAGCGGAGACGTATTGGATATTGCTTTAGAAGCAGGCATTGTTAACAAGATGGGTTCATGGTTTTCTTACAAAAAAGAAAGATTGGCACAAGGAAGAGAAAAAGTTAGATCTTTACTAGAGAATGATGCAAAACTTATGAAAAGTGTTGTTTCTGATGTCAAAAAATATTTAAATCTTAAATAAAATATTTAAATTTCAAGTAGCTTGAGTAATGAGTTAACCATAAGGTACCATTTCATCAGAAGATTTTATTTACTAAAAGCAGAACGAATTAATATTTTTCGAAATAACTATTAGATAATGTTTTTAGCTTAGTACTAAGCAGTACAATGGCAATTAGATTTGGAAATGTCATAAATCCTAAGGCAGCATCACCAAGAATCCACACGGTTTCCAACATTAAGATAGAACCAACAAATACCATAAATATATAACAATAACGATAAAATGGAATAGCCTTGGTTCCAAAAAGATATTCTGTTGCTCTGTCCCCATAGAATGACCAACTGATTGCAGTTGAGATTGCAAACAATACCACAGCCAATGTCACAATTTTATCTCCAAAAGGAATGCCTTGAGCAAAAGCATAGCTTGTTAACACACTGCTATTCATCCACATATCTTGCGTAATAGAAGCATCAATTCTTTGACCATAGAATGCTGTATAGTGCCAAGAGTCAGTTACCATGATAACCAATCCGGTTAAGGTACAAATAATGATGGTATCAATATACGGTTCTAAAAGGGCCACAACTCCTTCTCTAACTGCATACGGTGTTTTTGCAGTTGAATGCGCAATAGCAGCAGATCCTTGGCCTGCTTCACTGGAAAATAATCCTCGTTTTACTCCCATCATCATTGTATTGAGAAATGCAATAAATGCACCTGCAGTAATACCAGCAATTTCTGCTGGAGGGTTAAAGGCCATACTAAAGATTGTACCCAACGATTCGCCTACTTTATCATAATTGCTTGTGATGATAAATAAAGCAGCAAAAACATAAATAATTGCCATAATTGGTACTAGGTATCCAGTTACATTCCCAATACGTTTAATCCCGCCTAAAATGACCATTCCAACGATAGTTGCAATGATAACACCAAAGAGGATTTGGAAAATAGAAGGTTCAAATATACCAGGAATGAGTATAGATTTTTCCATTAGTACATGTTCTGCTCCTAATAGAGGCAAAAATTGACTATATAATTGATCGGTTAATGTAAAAGATTGAATAGCATTTCCAGTAAAAAAAGAACAAATAATTGCAAAGGAAGCAAAAGCTACAGCAAGCCATCTCCAATTAGGTCCTAATCCATTTTCAATAGTGTACATAGGGCCACCAGCAACATTTCCAAGCTGATCGGTTTCTCTGTATTGAAGGGCTAATGTACATTCTGCATATTTTAATGCTGATCCAAAAAATGCGGTAATCCACATCCAAAATAATGCTCCTGGACCACCGTAATAAATTGCAATAGCTACCCCGGCAATATTTCCAATTCCAACAGTTGCTGCTAATGCAGTAGAAAGAGCTCTAAAATGGTTTAAATCGCCTTCATCTTCTACGTTATCATAGTCTCCTCGGGTTACTCTCATTCCATGTAATATATGTTTTAATTGAGGAAATCCTAATTTGAATGTCATGTAAACACCGGTTCCAAGCAATGCAACTACCATTAATGGAACACTGGCCAAAGGAAATGTTTCTAAAAAATTCTTATCCAGTAAATTGCCTGGGAATGACCAAACACTGTCATAAAATTCCACCCCGGCAGATAAAAGTAAAACCCCAATGATTGCGAAAGCTATTAAAGCATATCGTTGTTTTGACATGGATATATTTTAAAAAATATTTTTAAAAGTAAACATCAATTTTATTATTAATTTTATTTCTATGTTAATTGCTGGAGTAGATGAAGTAGGAAGAGGGGCATTGGCTGGGCCGGTAGTCGCAGCAGCAGTCATCTTAAAAAAAGATATTAACGGATTAAATGATTCCAAAAAAATATCGGAACCAAAACGACAAACATTGTATAAAGAGATAATGAAACATGCGTTATCTATCGCGGTTGGAATTAAGTGGAATAATTATATTGATGAACACAACATCAAGGTTGCATCCGAACATGCAATGATTGATGCCATCAATGATCTACCCAGACAACCAGACAAGGTATTAGTAGATGGATTTGCATTAGATATTCCGATTACCAATCAAGGAATTGTGAAAGGAGATCAGAAAATAACTGCTATTATGGCAGCATCGATTATTGCAAAAGTTACGAGGGATGAAATTATGCGTTCGTTTCACTATATTTACCCGATGTATGATTTTCTGAACAATAAAGGATATGGTACTCCAAATCATCTTAAAGCATTGAAAGAATTTTCTTTTACAAAGATACATCGTCAAACATTTAAACCTATATCTAGGATGATAAAGAAATGAATAAATTTATTGCTGAAATAAAATCATTGTTGATACTT
>DTWI01000045.1 GCA_012963075.1 Fidelibacterota bacterium | reverse complement strand
TGGAAAAGAGGTGTGTATTAAACGATTGGTGGCTGGATTAAAGGAATTAGATTGAGAAAATATAGTATTATATTCTTACTCCTGTCTATCGTATTTGCACAATCAACGATTCCCGATGCAAAAGTACGTTTACTAAACAATAAAACCGTCAATTTACATGAAATAACTGGTGATGTTAGCTTTGTTAGTTTTTGGGCTACATGGTGCATTCCTTGCATTAAAGAAATGGATGTTTTAAGTGAATTCATTCAAGAATATGATGATAAAGTATCTGTAATCTTAATCAATACAGATGATCCAGGAAAAGTAAGCAAAGTAAAATCTTTTGTGAATTCAAAAAAGTATCTCAAAGGAGATATTTATCATATTGTAATGGATTATAATCAGAAGCTTTCTAGACGATTTAATGCCCAACCTATTCCTTTATCTTTTATAGTTGATAATAATAATATTGTTTATCGAAAACGTGGTTTTATTCCTGGAGATGAGCACATATTCAAAAAAGAATTAGATGCGATATTTAATAAATAAATACATTTTTTTTGTTTCCTTATATACTAGTTTAATTGCTCAAGTTGAATATTCAAACCATCTGAATATTCGTTATGGTGATGGTGACAATAATTATACGTACGAAGAAATCTATTTTAATACTGGGATAACCTTGAATCGTTCTGATTATCGGCTTGAGGCTGTATTTAACTTAGAATTGGGCGATCCTCCTGAAATTGGTCTTAAACAGAAAGGATTAGCTGATTTTTTATTTGGATACTACAATAGAAACTTATCTGTTGAATTAGGAAAATTTTATCAAACATGGGGAAGAGGACTTATTTTAAACCAAGTAGATTATCAACATTTAGATTTTGATACAGGAGCAGTTGGATTAAATATAGAATATGAAAAAGATTATATTTCATTAAGTATAATTGCAGGTGAAATAGAGCCTCGAAAAAGTACAACTTTTCTTGGTGATTATGACCCAAGAGTTCCAAATTATATTCTCAAACAAACCTTATATGGTTCAGATTTCAGTATTGAGTTACCAGAATCAACGATGGGTCTCTCCATATTATTTACAGAAGAAGATGAAGCCCCAATATCTAGCGTTATAGGCGGGATGCGTTTTGAGAAACCTTATGACAATGGTGATTTCTTTTTGTCATTTATTAGCAAAAAATCCAAGCTTGACAAAGTTGATAGCGATTCAGAGACTGATAAGGGAAATGGCATTTATCTTTCTAATACAAACTATATCAAAGATTGGGCATTAACATCAAATTATAGGCGATACCGAATAGATGTAAAGGACCCGAGTATGCGAGACAATATATTGAGCAACTATGGACAAGCGCTTGATGTTCAGCGTTCACCAACAGGTTATTATCAGCATAGTTTTAAGTTATTAAGTCGCAATTCGAAGCAGGTAAATTTAAATGATGAAATTGGTTTAGAATTAGAATTAATAGGGCCAATAGATGAGAACCGAACTTTACTAGTTAGTTATACAAAATCTAGCTCTACAAAAGGATGGCATAATGAATTTGGTTATTGGGAACCTGAACCTTTAACCACCACAAATGGAAATAGTAATTCTTTATTTCCAAGTAGTAATAAAGATTCCTATCCATTTGATGAATTGTTTATTGAGTTGAATGGGTATAATAAAGCTCATACTTTATCTTACCGAGTAGGGTTTGACTATTTTTCTGATACCTTTGCTGTCCTTGCTAATTCAAATACTTCAGAATCATTTGAAGTTAATAAAGCAATTACGTTTCCATTTATAGTAAATGTTACTTTGAACGATTTATGGAACATCGAAGTACAATTAGAATTACAACGTGCTAAAAAAGGGTTTGAATTAACTGTGAATGATGAAACCTCATTTGTTTCTTTACTATCTGATAAATATCAAAAGAATATCTTTTTAGGATTTACGGTTAACCATGCACCGTGGTCGCTAACACTTGCTACAGAATCAACCAATAGCGATGAATCTTTATCAAGTTCTGATTCAAATACATGGAATTCAGTAGCATTAACATATAGAATTAAATCAGATAATATTTTGGAAGTTTTCTATGGGTCTATTAGAGGAGGATTAGATTGTACAAATGGAGTTTGTAGGTATATCCAACCTTTTGAAAATGGACTAAGAATTGATTACAGTGTTAATTTGAACTAAATTCAGGAAAATACGGGGGAACCCTTAGGAGATTTGTTATGAATACT
>DTWI01000044.1 GCA_012963075.1 Fidelibacterota bacterium | reverse complement strand
GAAAGAAAAGTAGACTACGCTATTGTGACTTTTGATAATGAAGTATTATCTCGTAAAGAAGTAGTAGCTGCCATTCAAAGTGTAAGTGAGGGTGCTTATCAAGTGAAAAAAGTTAACAAAGCTCATTGCGGCGAAAATTTTTGTAACCATTCAGATTCTAAAGAGAAGATATAATTCTTCTAAAACGCAAAAGCTATACCGAAATATAATCCTTCGATCATAAGTTGTAATTGTTTTTCTTCCTCTTCAGAGTATAGTGAAAAATTAAGTCCTAAATTCAAATACATTTGTGATGGACTGGAAAGCTGAAATAATTTTCCCATCGTCCCTTGCCAATGTTTGTCCTCTACATCATTATCTTTGTAGACACCATTAACATAGAAAGTTGGAAATGTAGCCATAACTCCTAAACCATATTCTTCACCGGTTCCATTCGTTCTATAGTACTTTGCAAATATTCCTATATTGTCCCAAAAGAAGTATGCCAGTTCTGGTTTTAAGGTGAATGTAGGGGATGTTCCCGGACCATTTGCTCCTTCAACATCATATTGTAGAATTTCACTTCCGAAATAAAAAGTATTTCTACCTATTTGGCTACCGAAGAGATTGGTTTCCTGCGCAACAAAGTTGAACTGGAAAGCAACCAATAATAAAAGTATTTTTTTCATTTATTACTCTCCTTATTTTTCATCTTCGCGACAAATCTACAACAGCTTTTGAATATCTGCAATCTTTGAATACCTACAATCAAGATTATAATAATTATTTATTAACAGAATTGATTTACTTTTCATCTTACTCACTTAAATTAAGGCTATTATGATTAGTTGGAAATGTAAACATACTTGGAAAAAATCTGCACAAAATACTGCTTGGTGTCTTTTGGGGTGTTCAATAGGAGATTTTGGAACAATTTTTTACTTTCAGAACAATCCTAGCGATCTCTTTAATACAACATTCTCAATTATGGTACTTGCTATCATTAATGGATTAATGACAAGTATTGCATTAGAAACATTTATTTTAAGTAAGCAAATGAGCTTTAGGGAAGCACTTAAAACAGCTTTCGGGATGTCTTTTATATCGATGATTGCTATGGAAATAGCAATGAATATTACTGATGTGATCTTAACAGGTGGAGCTCAAATCACTTGGTGGGCAGCTCCTATTATGTTGTTAGTAGGTTTTCTTACTCCATGGCCTTATAACTATTGGAGACTAAAAAAGTACAATGAAAGTTGTCATTAAGGATGAAAATTGATTTATCTGATAAAACTATTTTAGTAACAGGTGCAAATAGTGGAATTGGAAAAGCAATTGCACAAGAATTATTAAATGCTGGAGCACAAGTAGCCCTTCATTTTAATTCCAATTCTGAAGGTGCTTCCAAATTAAAAGAACAATTTTCAGATCAATGTGAATTGTTCCAAGCAGATTTTAATAATGTTGATGAAGCTATTAAACTTTTTGAAGAGGTTCTATCTTGGAGGAATACGTTAGATATTCTGATTAATAATGCTGGTACTGCCATAATGAATTCTATCAATTTGGATGATGAAACCTGGATTAAAAATTGGAATACAATCATGAATATTAATTTGCTTGCAACTGGAGTTTTATCTAAAAAAGCATTACAACATTTTAAAACAAAAAATGGAGGTCGTATTGTTAATATTGCCTCTCGTGCTGCATTTAGAGGAGATACTCCAGATTATTTAGCATATGCAGCTTCCAAAGCAGGAATGGTTGCTCTTGTACGTTCTATTGCAAGAGGATTTGGGAAAGATGGGATTACTGCTTTTTCTATTGCACCAG
>DTWI01000043.1 GCA_012963075.1 Fidelibacterota bacterium | reverse complement strand
TGGGTATCTGTATATTCTAAATAGCCGGCCTCACTAAACATCCTGCTTGTTTTCTTTATTATGGATTCTCCAATTAATTGTGCTTTTTCAGCTGCATTAATTCCTCCTATAACAACTGGAATAGATAAATGGTACCCATCCTGAAATGTGGCACAAACCTTGTATGTTTCAGTTGGCGGGTAACCTTTTGCTCCGGTAATTTTCACCTCATTATGACACGTCTCCTCAATTTTTACTTCAGCAAAATTACAGACTACATCAGGTACTATATATGCTCTTGGATCGCCGATCTCATATAGTAGCTGTTCGGCAACAGCTCCTTTATTGATAAGACCACCGGTATCCCTTGGTTTTGTAACGATAAAATTGCCATTTTTTTCAATTTCCAGAATTGGGAAGCCCATATCATCAAATCCAGGAACCATTTGCCAATCTGTAAAATTACCGCCAGTACACTGGGTTGCACAGTCTACAATATGCCCGGCCAGTGTCCCGCTGGCCAGTAAATCATAATCTGATGTCGACCAGCCAAATTCGTACATCAGAGGGCCCAAAACAACGGCACTATCCACGCAGCGACCAGTGATTACTATATCTGCGCCTTCTTCCAGGGCTCGTTTTATGGGTACTGCACCAAGATAAGCATTAATACTAATAATGGTATCCGGCATAGGATGTCCTGTATCCAAGTCAGACACTGGAATTTTTCGCAACTTTTCCTCTTGGTTTTTCAAGTTATCACCATTAATAATGGCAATTTTAAATTCCACACCAGCTTTTTCAGCCTCCTTTTGCAATGCAGAACGACAGGCTTCAAGGTTTAAGCCTCCAGCATTACTAATTAATTTAATTCCATTTTTCTTAATAGAGCTTAAATAGGGGCTGATATGCTTTATAAAATCACCTGCATACCCCATATCCTTATTTTTTAGTTTCGCAGCGGCAAGAATTGACATTGTCACTTCTGCCAAGTAGTCAAAAACAAGGTAATTTAACGATCCCTTTTTAACTAATTGGGGAACAGCGGAACTTGAATCCCCCCAAAATGCTGAGGCGCAGCCAATTCTAATTGTTCTACTTCTCATTTATATTATATTGAATTTATTTTCCATTTAATATTTTCGTGCAATTATTTTTTATAGCATTTAATTCATTCAAGGCTATATCAAGTTCTTTTTTTTGTTCCTCAAGTATTGAGATACGATCATTTACCCTTTTTAATACTGTTTTTGCCTGCCTACGATGTTTGGGATCAATATCATACAAATCTATTACCTTTTTAATTTCAGCCAGGGAAAACCCAAGTCGTTTCCCCCTTAGAATCAGGACTAATCGTGCGAGGTCCTTATAAGAAAATATTCTGGTACTCCCGGCCCTTCTGGGTGAAAGTAGTTTTTTTGTTTCATAAAACCGGATTGCCCGTTCTGTGATTCCCAATTCACGTGCCAGCTCGGGTACAGTATATAATTTATCTTCTGCTGAAATATCCATTAATGACCTAAGAGTTATATATATAACGTTAACGTAATATACATTATATAACTATTAGGGTGAGTAATAATATTTAGGGTAAAGTTGCAGTTTAGTCGCAAATCTTACTAACTTCTATCCACCCTATATCCCTGCATTTGTGGGGCTCTTTTATTTATCGGCAAACCATAGGGGCACTTTCCATCCTTGAGCCGCTAGGCGATTAACGGGGGTA
>DTWI01000042.1 GCA_012963075.1 Fidelibacterota bacterium | reverse complement strand
TGAACACCCATAATAACTTTATCTTTTGCATCTTCAAAATCTTCATTATCAACACTTTTCTTTCTTTTTCTAGACGCAAGCAATGCTGCTTCATTAACAAGATTTGCTAAATCAGCTCCAACCATACCTGGTGTCCCTTTTGCAATATCGAGTAAATTGACTGATTTTGAATTAATTTTTATTTTCTTTGTATGTATTTTTAGAATATCATGTCTTCCATTTAAATCAGGAATATCCACAACAACTTGTCGATCAAACCTTCCTGGTCTTAACAATGCA
Source organism: Fidelibacterota bacterium (assembly GCA_012963075.1). The sequence continues at coordinate 1,349 of DTWI01000042.1, read as the reverse complement.
GAATCAAGAACATCGGGTCTATTTGTAGCAGCCATTACAATTACATTGTGATTATCTTCAAAACCATCCAGCTCTACTAGAAGTTGGTTTAATGTTTGTTCTCTTTCATCATGTCCTCCACCTAATCCAGCACCTCTTTGTCTTCCTACAGCATCCAATTCATCTATAAATATAATTGTAGGAGCAAGTTTCTTTGCTTGCTTAAACAAATCTCTTACTCTTGAAGCACCAACTCCTACAAACATTTCAACAAACTCAGCTCCACTAATACTTAGAAATGGAACACTTGCTTCTCCAGCAACAGCTCTAGCTAATAAAGTTTTACCAGTTCCAGGAGGACCAACTAATAAAACACCTTTTGGTATTTTTCCTCCAAGTTTTTGGAATTTCTTAGGACTTTTAAGATATAGAATTACTTCTTCTAATTCTTCTTTTGCTTCTACACAACCAGCAACATCTGAAAATTTAACTTTTGGAAGATTTGAAGAAAATATTTTGGCTTTACTTTTACCAAAACTGAATACATTGTTCATACCACTATTTGTGTTTTGCATTCTTCTAATCATAAATATCCAAAATCCAATCAAAAGTAACCAAGGTGCAAATCCTAATAACCAACTAGTCCAATTAATGGTTTCTCCCTCGAAATTATACTCAATGCCAACACCATCCCATAATTTTATCTGTTCAGAATAATCCGATGGCAAGTACACAACAAATTTTGTTCTTTCCTCGAATATTGCACCATTCTTATTCGTAAGCGTGACGCTTTCCTTTAGAGTTCCATGAAATGAATTATCTTGTTCAATGGTTGCTTTTTCTATTTTCTCACTTGATAGGAGTTCTTGATAGGAGTTATAAGAGATCTCAACTTCATTATCCATATCGTTAGGTAAAATAGATAACGCAAAAATTACAAAGAAAAGAATTGCCATCCATATTAATGGGCTAGAGTTGCTCGGTTTCTGTTTAGGCTTCAAATCCTTTTTTGTTCTTTTTTTCGTTTTTGGCATAGGGCACAAATTTAATAAAAATGGCTATTAAAGAAACTATTTCCTCAAGAAATTCAATTTAGCAATTATCTTGCTATTTTTGGTTAAGCGATAATTATTATTTATTCTTTCTCCTGCAATCCAAACAATATCATTGTTATTACAGACCGCTAATATTTCTGATTTTTTCATCAAAGATATTTTATTATCAGTTAAATAATCATTAACTTTTTTTGTTCCATCCATTCCTAAAGGACTGAATTTATCATTTCTATTAATACTTCTTAATACTAATGAACTCTTAAAGTTTGTTGCGTCCACATACTCAATATTAGAATTATTAGAAAAATTTTTAGG
>DTWI01000041.1 GCA_012963075.1 Fidelibacterota bacterium | reverse complement strand
TCGAGAATAATCCTGACGACTTCGCCAGCGACTTTGGCCTCGAAATGGGGCGTTATGAAGAGGACTGGTATTTCGCTGGTACAGGAAATCTTGATGAGTGTAATGGAGCCTACGACGTGAACGGAAACTACGGCTACTACATAACCGACAAATACCCATTCACTCCGCCTTGCACCTTCGGCGCCCGTAATTCCTCATTTGGAAAAAAATCGCCGACTATGTAAATATTATATACAGGTAATTTGAACCTGCAACCCCCTGCTTCCAAATTAGTCTTATTTAAGACATGGCAATAAAACTTCGAAAGCACCTGTGGTAGCGTAAAAAGAAGTTGGTAAATAAGGTCCCATAATTTCTTTTTCTTTACCAATCTCATCCACATTTTGAATTGCATGTTTAAAATCAGGAGAAGCCAACATATTTCTAATTTGGATAACTGTGGCATCTTCATCTATAGAACCGTCTCCATCATCAGCCATTGGTAACCAACCTACTCCACATTCAGGGTAGGCATTCCGAGGACGATCTTCTTTTCGACTCACGACAATAGTATATTCACCATTTTGATTGACAGGAACTTGTTCATCAAAAAGGCAATCATTCACGCGAGTATTTGCAAAACCTTGATTGGAACAAATAGACCAATAGACCATATCGCCTTTGGTCATTAATTCATCACCATGATAAGTTTTTGGGGTTGTAGGTAATTCCCCTTGCAGAACAAATACTTTACCATGCTTACGATTAATAATGGTTCGTATATAATTATTATCAAGATTTGGGTAGAAACCGCCTGTGCTTTTTCTAAATGATTTTGGTGGCTGCCCAGTATAAATACCTAAAAGAAAATCTCTATCATATTGAAGATACCAGGTTGGTGGCACAGTTGCTGGCCACGTATTTGGTTTTCCAGGCTGGTTTAGCAGTTTTGAATATGTGGTCATAGGCAACCCTATGGCATCAGTGGTAATTTGTGCCAGCTGATTAGCATGCAATGCATTACATGCTTCTTCTCCTCTTAATTCTTGTCCATTATTTAATACCAAAACAAACTCAGGCAAAGGCACACCTCCTAATTCATCTTGACCCTTATCATGCACATAAATTCGATAAACAATTGATTGTTGTCCTTTCCCATATTGTGTTGCATTTAATGAATTGCTTTGAACAATTTCTTTTTGAGAATCTGCTCCTCTGATATCGGTTTGAAGATCAAGCTTAATTCCTTCTTTTCTTCTTATTTCTGAAGGGAAATTTAAAATTTCTACAGTATAAGATCTTTGTTTATGATTTCTACTGGCGCCTTCTACAAATGGATTCATTGAATTCTCATCTGGTACAATAAGATAATCAGCCAAAGATTCTATTGGTGCACCTCGGCCATCATAACTAATTAATGACATGTATCTGGAATGAGGAAATGTTCCTTCAAGATACAGCCTAGCACCTTCAGGTACAGTAAAGGTTGCACTCCAATAAAAAACGCTAGCATCAGGGTAAGCAATATTTATATAGGGATCTTTGCTGACTGGACCACGAGACCAAAAACAATCTCGAGGGCCAGGAATTGGTTGATAAGAAGATTCTTTATTCCCTAATTCTATCTTAAACGATGTATCAAAATCACATGATGGAAGAAAAAAAATAAATATTATTATAAAAATATACCTAATCATAATTTATTGGTGGAGGCGGGGAGATTCGAACTCCCGTCCATAATAGAGAAAAATTAAACTTCTA
>DTWI01000040.1 GCA_012963075.1 Fidelibacterota bacterium | reverse complement strand
TTAAATCCTGATAGAATTAGTTTACCAGATATTGATATCGATTTTTGTATCGAAAGACGACATCAAGTAATTAATTATATAAAAAGTATTTATGGCGAAAACTCTGTTACCCAAATTATTACTTTTGGAAAAATGAATGCCCGTGGGGTTATAAGAGATGTAGGGCGTGTTATGGGATATCCTTATTCCGATGTAGATAGAATTGCAAAATTAATTCCTGAAGGCCCAAAAATGACGCTAGATAAAGCTTTAAAACAAAGTTCAGAACTTAGAACTCATTCACAAAATCAATATCAAGACTTAATTGAAAATGCAAAAACTTTAGAGGGAATGAATCGCCATGCTTCTATTCATGCAGCAGGCGTAGTAATTGCACCAGGAAAATTAACTGACTTTGTACCATTGTATAAATCTACTAATGATGATATTACAACACAGTATGATATGAATGAGCTAGAGAAATTAGGTCTTTTAAAAATGGACTTTCTTGGATTACGAAATTTAACTGTTATTGATAAAACTATTGGTCTTGTTCATAAACGCTTAGGTAAAAAAATTGATATAAAAAATATTCCTTTCGATGATCCTAAAGTATATGAATTGTTTTCTAAAGGATTAACGGTTGGAGTATTCCAATTTGAATCATCAGGGATGCGAGAATATCTAAAGAAATTAGAACCAAAAGCTATTGAAGATTTAATTGCAATGACTGCATTATATAGGCCTGGTCCAATGAAAAATATTAATCGTTACATTGATCGAGCACATGGAAAAGAAAAAGTGGAATCCATACATCCCCTACTTAATGAAATTTTAAAAGAAACACATGGTATTATAGTTTACCAAGAACAAGTGATGGAAATTGCAGCCAGTGTTGCTAGTTTTACTCTAGCCGAAGCGGATGAAATGAGAAAAGCTGTTGGTAAAAAAATTAGTTCTCTTATGAAAGAATTATCAGAAAAATTTATTAACGGAGCAATTAAAAATGGTATTTCAAAAACGAAATCCATTCAGATTTTTGATTTAATTGAAAAATTTGCTCAATATGGCTTTAATAAAAGTCATGCTACTGCCTATTCTTATATTTCATATCAGACCGCTTGGTTAAAAACGCATTATCCAGCTGAGTTTATGTCTGCAAATTTAACAAGCGAAATGACCAATACAAACAGAGTAGTTGTTTTGATTAATGAATGTAGGAAGTTAAATATTAAAGTCAATGCTCCAAACGTTAATGAATCAGGAATTAATTTTGTACCAATTAGTAATAGTGAAATTTCATATGGATTAAATGCTATAAAAAATGTTGGTATAAAAGCATTAGAACAATTTATTGAAACAAGAGAAAAATTAGGAAATTTTTCTTCGTTCTTTGACTTTGTTTCAAAAGTAGATCAACGGCTGGTGAATAAAAAAGTTCTTGAAAGTTTAATTCTAGGCGGTGCCTTTGATTCAATACATGAAAATAGAGCTCAATTATTTGATGCAGTTGATATTGCAATTAAATATGGTCAACAAGTACATAAAACAACCAGTAAAAACCAAATTAACTTATTTGCAAACGACGAAAGCTTTCTTAGAGAGCCAGACTTACCAGATCTCCAAGAATGGGATAATCAAGAAAAATTAAGTAGAGAAAAAGAAGTTTTAGGTTTATACATATCAGGAAATCCTTTATTAAAATATGCTGATATATTAGAAGAATTAAGTAACTATGATTTTATAGAAAAAAATTATATTAAAGAAGAAACATTGATTAAAATAGGTGGAGCAATTTCAAGTTTTAAACTTCATTACGATAAAAAAAACAGGGCCATGGCATTTTTTAACCTAGATTGTTTAGGCGGTCAAGTAGAAGCCATTATTTTTCACGAAGCATTTGATAAATATAAAGAAATTATTAATGATGGAAATATTGTATTTCTTGTTGGGAGCTCTACTACACAAAATCAATTTGCAGATTTAAAAATTAAAGTTGATGAAGTTGTGCCCATCAATCATGCAAAACAAGTTCTTAAAACAAAAGAAATCAATATCAAAATTGGTAAAAATATTTCTAAAGAAATACTTAATGAAGTTCATGCTTTGGCTCTTCAAAATCCTGGTGAATCTTTATTTATAGTTCATATGGCCAATGAAGACGGTTCTTCAAGAAGAATTGTTTCCAAAAAAGTAAAAGTTTCTGTTAATAATCATTTTGTAACTATGTTGAAAGATTTAATAGGAGAGTCTAACGTTTGGGTGAGTTAAATTGTTAAAATTATGATACTAAAACCACCAATAAGGATATTGATGGCCAAACCAGGTTTAGATGGTCATGACCGAGGAATTAAAATTCTTGCAGCAGCGTATCGTGATGCGGGAATGGATGTAATATATTTAGGTTTACGACAAACACCAAATGGCATTGTTCAGGTTGCAATACAAGAAGGAATTGATGTCATTGCTCTTTCAATACTTTCTGGTGCGCATATGACAATTTTTACTAAAGTCATTGAACTAATGAAAGAAAATAATTTAGAAAATATACTTGTTACAGGAGGAGGAATAATACCTGACAATGATGCTAAAAAACTATCAAAAATAGGTGTTGGAAAATTATTCGGACCAGGAACTCCTGTGAAAAAATCTTTAGAATATATTGAAAAATGGGTGCAAAAAAATAGAAGATGATTAATGATATCCATAAAACATATCTCAGGGGAGAAAAAGCATTTGAAAAAGGAGAATTTGTAACTGCAAAAAAACATTTATTGTCAGTTGTGAATTATGATAGTAATTATTATGCTGCTTATTTATTACTTTTTGAAATTGCAGATAAAAATAATTCATCTCTTAAGAAAATTGTCTTTGAAGAATTAAAACGATTAAACCCATCACTCAATATTGAATATAAAGCTCCAAAAAGTAATCGTAAAAAAATAACCAAAAGCAAAAAACAAAATAGTTCTATTCTTACAATACCTTATATCCAATTATTGGTCCAACAAGGAAAAATTTTACAAGCGAAAAAAAACTTAAAAACAATTTTAGATACTACAAAAAACAAAAAACAAATTAATGAAGCAAAAGAAATTTTAAATAGTTTAAACAAGGGGAAAAATACAAAATGAGCGATCAATATTTCATTAATAGACAAAACAAGCTTAGAGAATTGTTAGCTAAAAATAATTTAGATGGAATGCTCGTTACTAACCTTATTCATATACGATATTTATGCGGTTTTACCGGTTCTGCTGGTTCTTTGGTCTTGACCAATAATAGTTGTGATTTTATCACTGATGGGCGTTATACTTTTCAATCAAAAAATGAAGTAAAAGGAGCTAAAACAACTATTAGTAGTGATCCTCACCTAAATGTAGTCAAGAAAAACAATTTGTTGGTTTCTGGTGCAAAGATTGGTTTTGATTCTAAAAATATATCACATCAAACGTATCTTAAATTGCAAAAAAGCTTATCAAATATTACTTGGAATGGTATTTCAGGATATGTTGAATCTTTATCAATGGTTAAAGATGATAAAGAAATTCAAGCGATAAAAACAGCCGTAGAAATTACTGATAAAGCATTTGCAGAAGTTTTTCCAATGATTCAGATAGGTGTTCAAGAAAAAGATATAGCAAATAAATTATCTTTTCTTTATAGGCAGTATGGCGATGCAGATGCAGATGCATTTTCGCCAATAGTCGGGAGTGGCCCACATTCTGCAATGCCCCATCAAAGACCAACTGATAAAGAAATTGGACCAGGAGAGCTCGTTGTTATTGATTCTGGTGCAAAATATGCTGGTTATCATGCAGATATGACTCGTACAGTTGCAACAAAAGGTTATTCTGAACAACAGAAAGATATTTATAATATTGTTTTGGAAGCACAATTAAAAAGTATTGAAGGCATCAAACCTGGTGTATCTTGTAAAGAAATTGATTCTATTGCTCGTACACATATTACGGATGCCGGATATGGGAAATATTTTGATCATGGACTTGGGCACTCACTTGGGTTAGAAATTCATGAAGACCCAAGGTTTAGTAAAACAAGTAAAGATACTTTAAAATCAAATTATGTTATGACTGTAGAACCGGGTATTTATCTTGAAGACGTTGGAGGAGTTCGTATTGAAGACGATATTGTTGTAACAGACAATGGACATGAAGTCCTTAACAAAACATCAAAAGATTTCACAGTAATTTCATAAAAATGAATAAAATAGCTCTAATTTTTTTGTGCATTCTATTAAATGCATGTACTTGGAATGGAATCCATATTTCTGTTTTACCAGATGGAAATTATTCGATAGTATATGAATCTATTGGCATGAAATCGGATTTAGAAAATGAAGATTTTGTCCATCCTTCTAATGACAATGATCAATGGGTTACAACAATTGAAGATAATGGAGATAATAGTTCGACTAAAATAACTATTAACAAAGAGCCTATCGAAGGGAAATTAATTTTTGAGAATGAAAAAAATCTTTCTTATTGGATTGATGTACAAAAAAAAGAATATTTTTTACGAAATGAATATTATTTTTCTGCCAAGATATATGATTTGAGAATAGATGAAAAATATCCATCTATAGTTGATTTTTTAGACGTAGAAGCGGATTCTATTTCTTGGCTTCTTCCTGCTAAAAAATATATTATTGATAGTGCCCTTTTAGAGTATCAAAAGGCATTTGATAATAAGATTTTCTTTGAAAAAATTAATAATCAATTAGGATCATATTTTGATTATGTAAAAAAAGATTCATTAATAGAAAAAATTAATATTAATTCTTCTTTAATTGTCAAAGATGCTTTAAAACCAATGGTAAATAATTTACCGAGGAATTTTTTTAAAGACATTGGACCAGTAATTAATTTTCATGAAAAAGAATTTGAAAAAAATACAGAATTAATGAACGATTCTTTTTTATTTCAATTATTATTACCTGGTGAAATCAAAAAACATAATATGATTGAAGATCCAGTTTTTTCTGAAGAAGATGATTTTAATTTATATTGGGAAATTGAATTTCAAGATATTTCTCAAGACAATTTTGAAATGTATGGTAAATCAGTTATAATAAAGAAGAATAGAATTTTTTGGCTTGTGCTAATGTTATTTTGTTGCAGTTATTTAATTGTTAGAAAAGTTGTAGTATGAATAAAAATATTAGAGAAAAAATAAACCTATTAAAAAATTCGATTAATGAACATAATTACGCATATTATGTTCTTGATAGCCCTATTTTAAGTGACCAAGAATATGATAATCTTTTCAGGGAACTCCAGGCACTGGAGAAAGGCTATCCAGAATTTATTGATTCACAATCACCAACTCAAAGAGTTGGTCATCCCGTGGAAAGTGGAGTTGAAAGCTTTAATCATCGTACTCCAATGTTATCTTTATCAAATGCAATTACTAACGAAGAAATTTTTGATTTTAATAAAAGAATTAATAAATGGTTAAATACAGAAAATGTATCTTATGTTGCAGAACCGAAAATTGATGGCCTAGGAGTTTCTTTAATATATGAAAATGGAAATTTAGCTCGTGCTCTTACAAGAGGCGATGGTTATTCTGGTGAAGATATTACTCATAATATTAGAACAATTAATGCAATTCCATTACAGCTAAGAAAAAATGAGAAAAAATTTCCATCATTTATTGAAATAAGAGGAGAAATCTTTATGCTTAAAGATGAATTTTGGAATTTAAATAAGTTTAGATCTGAAAAAGATCAAAAATTGTTTGCAAACGCAAGAAACGCAGCTGCTGGTAGCGTGCGACAACTAGATCCACAGGTTACAGCAAAAAGAAAACTATCTATATTTTGTTATGAAATTGGTAGTACGGATAATTTGAATATTGGTAAACATTGGGAAATGTTAGACTATATCCGTTCTATTGGGTTACCAGTTAGTCCTTTGTCTAAAAAAGTTGAAGGTTCTGATGAAATGATTAAGTATCATAATAATCTTGAACAAAAAAGAGATGATATACCTTATGAGATTGATGGGTCAGTCATTAAGATTGATGATTATCATTTGAGAGAAAGTCTTGGAGAAAGAGCAAGATCACCAAGATGGGCTATAGCGGCAAAGTTTAAGTCAAAACAAGCCGAAACTCAAATATTAGATATAGTATTACAAGTGGGTCGTACGGGCGTTATTACTCCAGTAGCTAAAGTGAAAGATGTGAAGATATCAGGAGCAGTTATTACCAGTGCTACTCTTCATAATCAAGATGAGATTGACAAAAAAGATATTCGAATTAATGATTTTATTATTATTGAACGATCTGGGGATGTAATTCCTAAAGTATCAGAGGTAATAAAGGAAAAACGACCTACTAATACCAAAAAATTTAATATTTCCAATTTTACATGTCCTTCTTGTGCTTCTTCTATAACACGAACAGAAGATAAAGTAGCCTATCGTTGTGTAAATTTACAGTGTAAAGCAAAAATTAAAGGTGCAATTGAACATTTTTGTTCAAAAAATGCAATGAATATTGATGGACTTGGACCACAAATTATTGATCAATTAATGGATGAAAGCTTAATCGAAAATGTGGACGATTTATTCACAATTACTTATTCTGATTTAATATCATTAGATAGATTTCAAGATAAATCAGCAAATAATTTAATTAATTCTATAGAACAATCTAAAAATACTACCTTTCCTAGATTTGTTTTTTCACTTGGAATTCCACATGTGGGTCAACATGTTTCAAAAATACTTGATTCTTATTGCAATTCTTCAGTTGATAATTTATCAAAGATTTCTTTTGAAGAGTTAGAAAATATTGACGGTATTGGATTAATTGTTGCACAAGCAATCATAGATTTTTTCCAAAACAATAATAATAGCATTATTGTAAAAAATTGTTTTACAAAAGGAGTTTCAATCAAAAAAACAATTTTTAATAATTCTTTAAAATTTGCAGGAGAAATTTTTGTTATAACTGGTAGATTTAATAGTTATTCACGTCTTCAGATTAAAGAATTATTAGAAAGAGAAGGGGGAAGAGTAACCAATAGCATATCATCAAAGACTAATTTTCTCATTATTGGAGAAAATCCTGGAGCTAAGCTAGACAAAGCTAGAAAAAACAATGTAAAAACCATTAATGAAGACGAATTCAAAACACTATTAAGAAAATAATGTTTAAATATCTTATATTTTTTTTATTAACTATTGTTTTTGGACAAGACAATCTTGTTGTTGAATCTTCGATTGTAGCAAAAGGGTTAAACAAACCTCTACTTGTTCGTTTCCATCCAGAAACTAATGCAATGTATGTGGTTCAACAAACAGGTGAAATTGTTATTATTAATGATAAAGTACCATCTGAAAATTTATTTTTAGATATCAGTGGTAAAATAGCTTTATCTATAATGCCAGGAGATGAAAGAGGTCTTTTGGGAATGGTATTTGATCCGAACTATGTCCAAAATGGATATTTTTATATTTGTTATGTTGACAAGGACAATCATTCTGTTGTTTCTAGAATGCAAGTATCTGAAAATCCATTCATTGCTGATAAAAATTCTGAATTAATCTTAATACGTTTTGAACAACCGTTTAATAATCATAATGGTGGACATCTTGAATTTGGTCCCAAAGATGGTTATTTATACATTGGATTTGGTGATGGAGGTAGTAGAAGTGATCCCTTTGGAAATGCTCAAAAATTAGACAATCTTTTTGGTACAATATTAAGAATAGATACAAATACTGATTCTGGATATACCATCCCCGAATCAAATCCATTTTATAATAATAAAAATAAAAAAGGAGAAATTTGGTCATATGGCCTAAGAAACCCTTGGCGATTTTCGTTTGATTCTGTGAATGGTGATATTTTTATTGGTGATGTTGGTCAAGATTCATGGGAAGAAATTGATTATATCGAATCAGGTGTAGGAGGAACAAATTTTGGTTGGAATATTATGGAAGGTAATCATTGTTATCTAGATTCAACTTGTGTATCTAGTCAGTATATAAATCCTATCATTGAGTATCCCAGTGATGCAAATTATATGAAAAGCCTGGTTGGACGTAAGCAAACAAATGTATCTGGGTGCTCAGTCACAGGGGGCTATGTATATAGAGGAAGTAACATAAATAATTTATATGGCAAATATATTTTCTCTGATTTTTGTACTGGAGTATTATGGGCTTTAGATTATCAAAAAGATATTGTTTATGAGATCACTGAATCTGTTTTATCTGATGATAGACATATGATATCTTCTTTTGGAGAAGATATCTATAAAGAACTTTATATTGTAGACTTCTTAGGTGTAATATATAAAATGAAAAAAGGGGAATAATTGTCTGATACAGCCATCAAAATAATAAATTTGCATAAAAAATATGAAGATGAAATATATGCAGTTCAAGGAATTGATTTATTAATTAAAAAAGGAGAATTTTATGGTCTTCTTGGCCCAAATGGTGCTGGTAAATCTACTACTATTAATGCTATTACAAGCCTTGTGAAAC
>DTWI01000039.1 GCA_012963075.1 Fidelibacterota bacterium | reverse complement strand
AGAGCAGAGGACTGAAAATCCTTGTGTCGGCGGTTCAATTCCGCCCCGAGCCACTCTTATAATTTAAGTTTGTTAAACAAAATTTAAACAATGATCAAATTTATCTTAGAACATAAAAGTGCCATAATAAATTACTTTGGTTTTTCAATTGTATGGATTTGTTGTGCCTCAACCCCATCATTGGAAATGCCACTTTTGGCTCCAATAACAACTTTGATATTTCTTTTTTTTCATTTCTCTATTATTGCCTATAAAAGATATCAAGAATTACAATTAATTATATTTGCAATATTCCTTGGTATAATCGTTGATTCAGGATTTGCAATATTCAACATTGTGCAATACAATGGAGCTATAAATCAAAATCTTTCTCCTATTTGGATGTTATGTCTGTGGGCTGGATTTGCATCACAGGTAAACTATGCAATGCGATACTTAAGAGGAAAATATCTATTGATATCCTTTTATGGATTATTAGCACCATTAGCATATATAGCTGGTGAAAAAATTAATGCAGTTTCTATTGGAACAGAAAATATAAATTATGCTATTATTGCAATTACATGGTCTATAAGTTTTATATTGTTATTTAGAGTATCTCAATACTTGATGGATGAATAAATGATAAAAAATATTATTCAATTATTAGCTCTTATTTTAATTACTGGATGTGCTAGTCAAAAAGCAATTGAACCAGATTCAATCATTTCTGAACAAATCCCAAATCAATGGCAGTTAGATGTGCCAGTTCAACTAAATGTGTCAGAAATTTGGTGGAATGAGTTTCAAGATGAAAATTTGAATCAATTTTTATCAGCCTTTTTAGAAGAAAATATAAATTTAGAACAGGCGATGTTTAATACTCGCATTGCAAAACAAGGTGCTGTGTTATCTACTGCAAATTTAGCACCATCTGTAGCAATTACTGCTAGCGGAACCGAATCAGAACAAAATACTGCAGGGTTTCCACCTATCTTTACTAGTTTTTTTGGTAACAATGATGAAATCACAACATTTACCCAAGAAAACTATAGTCTATCTTTGAATGCCCAATGGGAAATAGATTTATGGGGAAAACTAAGACAAGGAAGATTAGCTGGAAAAAGACAATATTTGTCTAGCAAATATAACTATACTTATGTTCAATTTTCTCTTACCGCTGAAGCTGCAAAATTATATTTCTCTATTATCGAATCCAAACAATTAGTAGATAATGCAAAACAAAAATATAATAATGCAAAAATTATTCATGATTTATATAGCGAACGTTATAAAACAGGAATTATAAAAAGTAATTTTTTTCAACAATCAAAGATGATACTTAATAATGCAAAAAGTAATTTGGATAATAAAACAAGTGTCTTGAATGGATTGATTAGACAAGGGAAAGTTTTAATTAGAGAATATCCAGATTTGACATTAGCAATCTCTGATGATTTCCCAGAACACCTTCCAAGCATTCCAACTGTTTTGCCAGCAGACATAATAAAAAGAAGACCTGACCTTATTGCTTCTCAATATAATATGCTTGCCGCAGAAGCGTTAAATAAACAAGCAATGAGATCTTTATATCCCACATTTAGTTTAGTAGGATCCAGCGGTGCATCTAGTAATGTTCAAGATTTATTAAATAAAGATTATAGTGTGTGGAGTGCTGGATTAAATTTATTAGCTCCTGTGTTTAATGGAGGAAAATTAATCGCAAGTAAAAAAATTGCCAAAAGCCAAAAAGAAATTGCAATGCTTCAATTTGTTAATGATTTGTTAAATGCATATAAAGAAGTAGAGTCTAGTTTACAATTCGATAATACTGCATTTTCTTCACTGAACCTTGTTGAGGAAAATGTAAAAATTGCAGAATCAATTTATAACACAACTTTAAATGAATTCTATGAAGGAATTGCAAGTGCGGAAGATGTAATCAATGCAAATAATATGCTCTTTGATACAAAAAATATTTTAACCACCACAGAAAAAATTCGCATTGAACAAAGAATAAACTTAATATTGTCTCTTGGAGGAGGATTTGCTTACGAATAAAGCAAAATAAAATGATAAGATATATCAGACCTGTAATTATTATACTGTTTTCATTAGCAATCGCTTATACATTGTATTGGCTTGGTCAAATAAAACCTCAACCAGTAGACAAAAACATTCCAGTTGAGGTTGAAGTAGAAATTGTAACGCCAACAAATCATCAAATTTTAATTAGTTCAATGGGAACAACTCAACCCATTACCCAGACTGTTTTAACAAGTGAAGTTGGAGGAGAAATTATATATCGTTCAAAGAAATTTTCAGAAGGTTCTTCTGTGATAGAAGGAGAAATATTAGCAAAAATAGATGATACAGATTTTCAACTTCAATATAGTAATGCATTATTTCAACTACGTAGTGCTGAAGTGCAACTTGCTATGCAAGAAGCAGAAGCTAAAATAGCAGAACAGACATGGGATAAACTTGGTGAAGGAACTGCAAAAGATTTAACACTTAAAAAACCTCAACTTAAACAAGCGAATGCAGCGCTGAACGTTGCGAAAGCTCAAGTAAAATCAGCCAAGAAAAAGCTAGATAAAACAGATATTACTGCTCCTTACACAGGGCGTATCAAAAGTATTAATATTGATCTAGGATCAACCGTATTACCAGGCCAACCTTTGGGAATAATTTATACATCCAATCAAATTGAAATTACACTACCAATAAAAGATAGTGATTTGGAATTTTTAGACATTCCAATGGATGGAAGAAAATTAAATGACAATCAAAAATCACTTGTGACCATTAGCGCTCCATATAAAGGGAAAGTACAAATCTGGAAAGGAAATATTGAGCGAGTTGATGGGGTCATTGATCCAGTAACCAGAATGATTAAATTAATTGCAAACTTCAAAAATGATTTCTTAGAAGAAGATCAAATAACATTACCTGTTGGTCTATTCGTAGAGGCAAAAATTAATGGAAAATTTTTAGAAGATATTTTTGTTATTCCAAATATTTCATTTACTGCTAATAATAAACTTTTAATTGTAGATAAAAATAATAAAATCGAAATAAGAAAAATTAATATTATTAAAAAATTAAAGAATCATATGATAGTTAAAGATGGAGTATCAATTGGTGAGAGAATCATTGTATCTAAAATTAGTATTGCCACAAATGGTACCCCTGTTAATCCAAAATATAAGTAATGAAGAGTATTGTAACTTGGTTTGTTAAAAATAGCGTTCCTGCTAATTTATTGATGTTTTTCTTAATCATTGGAGGAATTGCATCGTATCAAAATATGAAATCCGAGTTTTTTCCTATACCAAATCTTAATATTATTTCAATCAATGTTGCTTATCTCGGTGCTTCTCCGAGCGAGATTGAATCTTCGATATGTGCAAAAATAGAAGATAGACTTCAAGGTATTTCTGGAATAGAAAAAGTTAATTCTTATTCAACAGAAAATTCGGGAATGGTGACTATTCAAATTCACTCCACTTCAGAATTCGATGAAATTTTAGATGAAGTAAAAACAGTAGTAAATAGCATGGATAATCTACCAGTGAATAGTGAAAAACCTATTATCAAAGAAATTAAAATGGATGAAAAAGTGTTAGATGTAGTGATTTATGGTAACGTAGAAGAAAATACTCTATTACAAGTTACGAAAGAGATTGATCAAGAAATTAAAATGCTGAATGAAGTTTCTTATACAGAAATCCTTGGCGATAGAAATAGAGAAATAACAATTGAAGTTTCTGAAAATAATCTTGAAAAATATAATCTTAATTTTGATCAAATTACACTTGCTATCAATGCCGGCTCTATTGATTTGCCAGGAGGAATTCTCTCTACTTCGAAGGAAGAGTTACTAATCAGAACTGTAGGACAATCTTATAATGCAAAAGAATATGAAAAGATTGTTATCAGAAGCCAACCAAATGGAAGCCAACTCTTGCTTAAAGATATTGCAACTATTAAAGATGCCTTTGTAGAAGTAGAAAAATCTTATCGTTGGAACGGAATACCGGCAATGTTTGTTGGAGTTAATCTAGTTGGAGATCAGGATGTACTAAGAGCTGCAGAAGAACTAAGGACATACGTAAACAATAAAAAAGCAAATATGCCAGCGGGTATTGAAATCGATTATTTTTATGATCAAGCACGCTATTTACAAGATCGTATTAATTTATTATATCGAAATTTCGCGATTGGAATCACTTTAGTACTACTATTATTAACTATGTTTTTAAAACCCTCTCTGGCATTTTGGGTTGCTATGGGAATACCAATTTCATTTGGGGGTGCATTGCTTATACTTCCTCTAATTGGTGTAAGCGTAAATATTTTATCAGCCTTTATGTTTATTGTTGTTTTAGGAATTGTAGTGGATGATGCAATTATTGTTGGTGAAAATGTTTTTAGACGACGAATAACATTTAACGAAGACAACTATACTTCTACTATCAATGGTACTATGGAAGTTTTAGTACCAGTATTTTTTGGTGTTTTAACAACAATTGCTGTTTTTGCTCCTATGTTGAACCTGGCTGGACAAACAGGATCAATTTGGAAAATGTTTCCATTGACCGCAATTCCTATTTTAGCACTTTCCTTAATTGAATCAACGACGATTTTGCCTTCACATTTAAACAATGCTGGTGATTGGTTTAAAACAAATTTCGTCACATTTGGAAAATTGTTATCACGAGCAAGAAATTTTTGTTCAAATCGTTTATATCATTTTGTTGATAATTTTTGGATACCGCTAGTTAAGAAGGCAATGGACCAACGATATACTGCTATTGCAATATTTACTGGTTTATTGCTTATATCATTCTCATTAGTTGCTGGTGGTTGGGTAAAATGGACATTTTTCCCTATACTGGAAGGAGAAGAAATATCAATTGCATTTGAACTCCCAGAGGGTTCGCCAATTAATAGAACCCAAGAAGTTGTTTCAATAATTGAAAGAGAAGCATTACAGTTAAAAAATGAAATTAATAGTACTAGTCCATCCATCATTATTAGCAATGTTTTAACAACTGCTGGCGAACAATACTACTCAAAAGAAGAATCAATGAAGGGACCTGGTGGATTTACTGTTAGATCAACTAGCACTCCACATATAGGAGAAGTTGTAGTGATTTTAACCCCTGCTGATGAAAGATGGAATTTAACAGGTGCATATGATATTATTGATATCTTGAGAGAACGCATTGGAACAATTTCAGGCGTTGAGCGCCTTAGTTATTCTGCAAATATTTTTACTGCTGGCAAACCAATTGATTTTGAATTTCAAGGCAATAATTTTGAAAATCTGAAGGCTGCTGTTGAACAAACAAAGATTTTACTATCTTCATTCCCTGGGATATATGAACTCAATGATTCTAATCAAAAAGGTAAAAGTGAACTTCAAATAGAACTACTCCCTTCAGCAGAAGTGTATGGAATTACTACATTGGATATTGCAAAACAAGTTAGACAGGCATTCTTTGGAGAAGAAGTTCAACGCATTCAACGTGATGATGATGATATCAGAGTGATGTTAAAATTGCCAAAAGAAGAACGTCGAACAATGGCTACGCTTGAAAATATGAGAATTCGAACTAACCAAGGAATAAAAGTTCCTCTATATTCAGTAGCAAGAATTCAAGAAATCGAAGGCTATTCCAAAATTAAAAGAACTGATGGAATGAGAGTAATCGAAATTCAGGCTGAGGTTGATGTATCAAAAAATACTTCGGGAATGATTTTACAGAATCTTATAGGAGGTGAAAGCAAACCAAAAGGAGAATTAGCTATAATCTTAGATCAATATCAAGATATTCAATTTGCATTGGGGGGAGAACCAAAAGAACAGGCAGAACAACTAGAAGATATTGCATATAAGTTTGCTATAGCAATTTTTGCTATTTATGTTTTACTAGCAATCCCACTTAAATCATATTTTAAACCATTAATAGTTTTATCAGCAATTCCTTATGGGATGGTTGGTGCAATTTTAGGACATTTACTTTTTGGTGTAAATCTTTCAGTGTTGTCACTTCTTGGCATTGTTGCGCTTTCAGGAGTTGTTGTCAATGATAGCTTACTATTAGTAGTATTTATCAATCGAAAAATGGAAGAGGGAGTTGCGGTCAGAGACGCTGTAGTGCATTCTGTTCGTACTCGTTTTAGACCTGTAGTATTAACCTCTATAACAACATTTTTGGGAATAATGCCCTTACTATTTAACCAAAGCACACAAGTGCTTTTCTTAAAACCTATGGCAATTTCTTTAGGGATAGGCATCCTATTTGCTACAACAATAATCTTATTACTTGTTCCAATATCTTATATTATAATCAATGATTTTATAAAACTAGTGAAGTGGAAATAGTTTTAGGCTTCAAATTGACTATAATCTGAATATTCCATTGAATTAGAATCATTATAGTCTATTTTTATAATTGCTTTTTTCAAAATTCTTTTAAGAACCAATAAACGATCATTTTCAGATTGGCTTTTTAAAAGAATTTTTTTCACTCTTTTATCAATATCAAGCATGGATGCAATTTCAAATGAGTTTTTTGGCATATTAATTTGAGAAATTTTGGAAGAAGCTCCCAATTTCATCAATACTTCATATAAAAGAATATTCGATTCTTTTAAAAGAGTACTGTTGATTGTTTCATCTAAATCTTTCCATGTTTTCACATGTGCTTGTTTATACATTTCAGAATTATTGTAGCTCTTAACAATAAATCTTTCTACCCCTGTAACAAAAATGTCATATTCACCATTATCATATTGGTCAGATCCTATCAGTTGTTCAATTGACGCGGTACATCCAATAGTAAGTAAATCCTTATTTTTTGAATTAACAATTCCAAATTTTTGATTGTTTTTTAAACAATGTTCAATCATTTTTTTATATTTTTCTTCGAAGATATGAAGAGGAAGTTTTTCGCCAGGAAGCAAGACTAGTGGAAGGGGGAATATTGGAATTTTATCATTCATTCTACTATCAAAATACATATAGTTTTACTAATATTCACTACCATTTTTATGAAAAAAGATTTTATAGATCATTTAGCTGTGTGTACAGATGATATTAACAAATCTGTTGATTGGTATGTAGAAAACTTTAATTGTAATATTCTTTATCAAGATGATTCATGGGCGATGCTTGAATTTGAAAACATTAAAATAGCACTCGTGCTTCCAGAACAACACCCTCATCACTTTGCAATTGTAAAAGATAATATAGAAAGCTATGGAACACCTATAAAACATAGAGATGGATCAGTATCTGTATATATTAAAGATCATTCTGGTAATACTATTGAAATAATAAAATATGATTAAAAGGAAAATAAAAATGAAAAAAACACTAATAATATTTTTAACAGTCATCATCATGGGCTGTGGTGGGGGATCAAATAATGATTCAGTTACCCTTGTCAATCTTGGTTCTTTGGGTAACGAAATGAAATATGATACTACCGAATTCACTGTTAAAGCTGGTTCAAAAGTAAAACTCACTATGAAAAATAATGCTTCACTAGATTTTATGGGAGAGATGCTTCACAATGTAGTTATTTTACTAGATGAATCTCAAGCGTCAAACGTTGTAAAATATGCTGAAATGAATGGTGGAACTCCACTTGCAAGCAATGCAATATTAGCAATGACAGTTTTGGCCGACAAACAAGAAGAAGCTTCAGTTGAATTCACTGCACCAAAAAAACCAGGAAAATATCTATATATCTGCACATATATTGCACATGGTGCAACTATGCGTGGTTATATGATTGTTGAATAATACTAAGCAATTTTTAGAAAAGATTGACCTAAGTTGTCAATTAAATCTTGAGCAGTCATAGATTCTTCACCAAGAGATTCTTTTGCAATATCTCCGGATAACCCATGTAAATATGCACCAGCAATCATGGCATTAAATGGAGATAAACCTCTGGCAACTAAACCAGTGATAATACCAGTTAACACATCTCCACTACCACCTGTTGCCATTCCTGGATTTCCTGTTGAATTGATAAAAATATCTCCTGTGGAATTGGTCATACAGGTTTGAGGACCTTTCACAAGAACATTAATTTTATATTGAGTACTTAAGTTTTTTTGTAATGTCGTACGATCATTGATATTATCAAAATTACCCACAAGTCTTTCAAATTCTCTTTCATGCGGAGTAAATACTGACTCCTGCGGAATATGTTGTAATAATTCTTTATTTTGAGAAATAATATTTAGGGCATCGGCATCAAAGACAGTTGGGATACTAACATGGTCGATAAAATCAGCAATAGCATTTTTTGTTTCTGAAGCAGTACCTATACCAGGACCAACTCCAATAGCAGAGTATTTACTAAGATTAGGAAAATTTTGAATATGATTTTCATTAGAATCAACAATTACCATTGCTTCTGGTATTGAGGTTTGAACAATTAATTCACCAGCTTTTGGTGTATAGATTGTGAGTAATCCTGCACCTGAACGCAAAATTGCTTCTGATGATAAAACACAAGCCCCCATCATTCCTTTACTACCTGATATCATTAGTGCATGTCCGAAAGTTCGTTTATGAGAACCAATAGGTCTTTTCTTTAAAATCAATTTTATATCATCAATTTTAATCTTATGAAATGCAAAATTTTTTGATTCTTTTTTCATGCTATCACTAAAATTACCAATACTATTGAAGTATAAAAAATTTTTATATATATTCTCATACCAAATTGAGAATAAATCTCAATAAGATATATCATGGCTGAATTATTAATAACATTTAGAGAAACTCTTGAAGCTGCATTAATTGTAGGAATTCTTTATACATTTGTAAGCAAAACAGGTAGAAATCATCTAAGGCAAAGTATTATCAATGGAGTTCTTGGTGCGCTTGTAGCAAGTGTAGCATTTGCCATATTATTTCAAGTGTTACTTGGCGGTTTTTCTGGAAGAGCAGAAGAAATTTTTGAAGGCACTGTCATGATTTTAGCTGCCATCTTACTATCCACAATGATTATTTGGATGGCAAGAAACAAAAATGTATCAGAAAGTTTGGAAAATCAAGCATCGGCTGTATTATCAAGTGATCAAAATGTTGCAATTGGTTTATTTAGTCTTGCATTTCTTTCCGTATTTAGAGAAGGAATCGAAACAGTGCTATTTCTTTATGGAATTTTTATCAAAGATGGTGGATTATCGTTAACTACTTCATTAATTGGTGCCATATTAGCAATACTAATCGGTTACGTAATCTTTGTACAGGGTAAAAAAGTTCCCTTAAAAACATTTTTTAATGTGACATCAGTATTATTAATCTTTGTTGCTGCTGGCCTTGTTTCTTATGGAATACATGAATT